>JBBRIO010000635.1:0-2864 GCA_038220855.1 Bryobacterales bacterium
TTTTTTTATCCCCCGCGGATGGCACCATACATCGCATAACCCAGGGCCGCGGCACACGCGGCACTGAGCATCAGCACGATCGTGCCCGACGTGCGGGTCGCCTTGATTTGCCGCCACATCAGAATGCCGGTGATGCCCCAGAAGCACATCACGAAGGCCATGGCATCGACGATCACCGCCCAGAACCAACGGGCGTTCTGCTCGCCGGGATATCCGTGGGCGGTGTGCAGGCGGAGCAGAAATCGACGGACGGAAATCTCCTGAGTCGCCGCCGGCGTTTCACTCGGCTTACCGGAGAGAGTGCCGTTCATCGGATTGTAAGTTGCAGTCCAAGTCGTGTCGCCCGCGGCGATGGTGAAGATCACGTCCGGCACGCTGGTGATGGTCACCTCTCCGGAGGCGAAGAGGTCTGCCGTCAGAATCGCCGTCATCGACTGCTTGATGCGTTCGTGCAGCGGTTGATCGAGAAGCAATGGATCGTTGCGATCGCCGCTTGCGGATCGCTCGGGCCGCGATCCGCGTTCCTTGGGTTGCGGTCGTGGTTTGTCGCCGACGGCGAAGGGTGCCGGCTCTGCAGCTTCCGGCTTCGGCGCGGTCGGCGGGGCGGTCCGGATGGTGCCGTTGCCGTTCTTGACGTCGATCAGAAAGCTCAGGTTGCCGTCGATGGTCTTGACCGTCCCGAAGGCGAACTCGCGCCCGTACCGTGCTGAGCCCGTTACTGTGTACGCGACATCCGGCTGTTGCTTCGCGTTGACGAGGCGGATGACCTCGGCCGCGGTTTCGTCCGCACTCAACCGCGATTCCAGCGGCGTGCCGACCAAGGCCGCCGCGGAAAAGTTCGTCACCGCCTGATCGCTGAATGCGGTCGGATGGTTGAACAGAAACCCGGTGACGCCGTAAAGAATCGCCCACGGGAACAGGAACAGCCCGAGATACAGATGCCCGCGACGCAACAGATGCAGCACGCGCTTCGTCAGCGGCTTCCGCGCCGCCGCGCTGATGGGGCGTTCGGTCATCATCGGTTCGGCAGTGGCCATCGGCTCGCTCGGGCTGGAAGTGGAATGGAATCGAAGAAGGCATCCCGCCCGGGGCTTGACGCTTCGCGTCTGCGACCCCGGGTACTACCGCAATCGCCGCTCCGCGGATCACAAGCACGACGACTACTTCACGTCCGCCACGAGCGTGGCGTAGTGCCGGATTTCGGCGTACTTCACGCCCGTGTGTTCGCCGTCTTTCTTCTCGACGAACTTGAAGTAGGCGGCATAGCGGCCGGTGGCCTCGAAGGACTTGGTGAAGCCATCCTTGTCGGTCGTCGCCTTTTCCTTCTTGCCGTCCGGCAGTGTGATCGTTCCTTCCGAATCGGCGATCGGCTTGCCGGCGGCCAGCACCAGGAACCGCGTCTTGCCGCCGGCGGTGACCGGAACGATCTCGACGGCTGCGTCCTTGCCGATGGTCGCGTCCGCTCCGGTGCCCAGCAGCACGGCCTTGGGGTGGTACACGAGCAGCGACGCCGGGGTCGCCTTGCCGGAGATGCCGTAGGTGACCGTACCGGCGACGAAGCGGGTGTTCGCAGGCAGTTCGACGGTCAGCTTGTGCTCGGCGACTTTGGCTTCGACCGGAACCGACTTGTCGCCGATCCGTGCCAGCAGCCTCAAGCCTGCGATCTTGTCGATCTTCACGTTATCGTCGGGATCGAGCGAATCGCTGAAGACGACGATGGCCGACTTGCCGTCGGCTTGGGGCACAATCAGCACCATGTGCGCGGCCGCCGCGGCGACCGAAGCGAGGAGGGTGAGGCCTGTCAGTAAAAGACGCATGATTTCAGCTCCGGGAACACGAAATGGCGGTTTGTTGAGACGGGGTCTCAGTGAAAGGGTACATGGTTTCGATTCGGAGACAAGAGAAAGCGAACTGAATTCGTCCTGATTCATCTGCGATGCCTTTCTCGGCCCGGCCCCTTGAGTCGTCCTGCGGATTCCCCTATGCTTCGGATGCCTCGCGGTTTCTCGTTCGGCCTTCCGCCGTGCCGAGAATCAAAAGGGAAGTCGGTGTAAATCCGACGCAGGGCCGCTGCCGTAATCGGTGAGAATCGGGACATTCAACGCCACTGGAACATTCCGTTCCGGGAAGGCCGTCCTCGATTCGCTTGGAGCCGAAAGCCGGAAGACCTGCCGCGAGTGCGTTGGTTCGGTGCCTCGATGCCAGGCGACCGGGCGGCTGTCTTTTCGTGTCTCTGCGTGCGCAGTGTCCGGCCGTTCGGCGGTGGTCTCGCGGCATCTTTCCCGTGCGTTCTCACGGGGGAAGGTGTCTTCATGTCTCTTCGTTTCCAGGCTCGAACAGCGTTCACGCTGATCGAGCTGCTGGTGGTGATCGCCATCATCGCCGTGCTCATCGGACTGTTGTTGCCGGCCGTGCAGAAGGTGCGGGCCGCTGCCGCCCGCACGCAGGACGTCAACAACCTCAAGCAACTCGGCTTGGGCGTCCACAACTACGTCTCGACGTTCGACGGCACGCTGCCGCCGGCGCGGACGCGCGAAAACGGCAAGGACCGCTGGTGGTTCGGCGAGACCGACCCAACCACGCCGTTCCCCCGTGCGGTCGACACTGCACGCGGGCATCTGATGCCCTATCTGGAAAACAATCGGGCCGTGCTCCGCGATCCGATCCTGGACCGGTCCAAGCTCACGCTCCGCTACGACGGCGGCACCGGCGGCTACGGGTACAACTACAAGTACCTTGCGCCGCTGAGTTACCCGGCACCGACGTTCCTGCCGGTCTGGACCAAGGTCAGCATCGTGACGGTCCGATCGACGAGTGCGACCATCGCCTTCGCGGACAGCGCCGGCACCTTCATCGACCCGTGG
>JBBRIO010000636.1:0-2838 GCA_038220855.1 Bryobacterales bacterium
GGACCACAATTCTCCGGGTACCCGCCGAATCTTCCACGAAAATCCCAAATGGGCTGGGAGCATAATCCAGAAACCCAACCCCGATCCGATACTGTTTTTGGGCGGCATCGACGACGTCATGCACGCGGACCAATCCCGTGACCGTAAAGATATCGTTCCCGTCGCAAACGAGCCCATCCTCGGAAAAATACCCGGGTGCGGCAACATTCAACGTCCATTCGACTTTTTGGAGCCGATACTGGGGATAGACGGCGTTCCGCGAGATCCGGAGCAGGCCGTTCACAATTTTCGTTTTCGCCCGGGTTTCATGTTGGTGCCAGTAACCGCCATTCGTGCTAAAGGTGCTGGAGCCTGTATAAACCTGGCCACTTGCCGCACCCGCCCCGATGACGATCCCCAAAACAACGCCCTTCATCCAGTCTTTCATTCCGCCCTCCTTGTTTGATTATAAAGAGATTAAGAAACGGTGCGGCCATGCTCCTGTTCTTCCGGCTGCCAGACTAGCGGATGGCCCGCCCGAACCCGCAACCGCTGACGCCGCCCGCCCCGCTCCACGACAATATCCGAGACCGCGCCAGGGCGGCTCCAGTCGGTGTTGAGGAAGCAGAACCGGCCGTCCGGATACTCAAACCAGGCCACACGCTCGCCGGGATCCTCCAAGCGAAGAGGCGCCGGCTGATCCTCCACAAGCGTTTTTAATACCCCTTCGGCCAAATCCAGCAACCGTCCCCGGCCCGGATGGTGATAACTGTTTAACAGGTAAACCGACCCCTTCCCCAACCGACGCCGCAATAGAACCGGCGCACCCGATTGCGACTCCGCCAGCACCTCCGCATCCGTCACCGCCACGTCACCCGTAAAATAGGTCACATCCAGACTGAACACCGGATACAATTCGTCAAAATCCGAGGGAAAAAGAGGGTTTTTCTCCGAGAGAACCATCCGCCGCGGCAGATGGCGGCGAAAGGCGCCCGTCCGGAAGCGAACCTCCTCCAACCGCGCACCCAGTCCGCGAATCCGCACCCCACAGAGCCCCTCCACGGCACCCCCCTTGAAAAAAGAATACTCCAGGACCTGCTTCTCGTCCACCGCCAGGTGCGGCAAGGCCAGAAAGAGCGTGCCGCCCGCCCGCACGTAGCGAATGAGCTTGTCGTACAGGGCGGCGGTCATGGTGTTCCAACTGAGAAGCGCCAGCATGCCGTACCGCCCGAGGTGTGCGGCATCCGCCTCCGCCGGCACCACATCCACCTGTCCGTAGGGCGTCCAGGAATACCAGCGCCGGTGGGGACTTCCGTGGTCCGTCGCCCCCCGCCCCCAACCCACATGCGGGAGCCAGACCTTGAGCAGCGTCCAGGCGCGGGCGAGTGACATATCCAGCAGGGAACTGGTCTTGTTACTGAACGCCCCGCGGAACAGGTCATAGGTGCCCCGCAGCACGCCGTATCGCACAACGGGCGGCGGGAACTGGTGCTCACGGTGAAAATCGAGGGTCTGGCCGAAGCAGGCTCGCACCGCGACCGTGGAAGGGGAGCTGTAACGTCGGCCGAAGTCGCGCCAACTCTCCTCGGTCAGGATGTAATTGTACACCGGCAGATTCTGAAAAACGCCACCCTCCCAGACGATCCGGCGGGCGCCCGCCAGACAGGCCGAATGCATGGCCAGTTGCGCGAAGCGGACACGGCTCGCATCGTGCGCGTATTGCGCCCCCTGCCCGCAGTACCAGTGCATGGCCATCGCGATTCCCCAGCTCCGCCCGGCCGCCGTGGCCGCCCCACGGCAGCAGGCTTCCTCCAAACAGTTGCACGCGGGGCCCAACTCCGTGGTATGCACGTCAAGCCCCGCCGCATAATAATGGCTGCAGAGCGGGCCGCAGGCGTCGAAAGTCGTCAGGCTGTGGCCGGGAACTCGGGCTTCGCGCATCCGTTCACGAAAGAACGCCAAGTACGCCTCCAGGCTGGCGCGCAGCGTCCCCTCCGGCCCCGGCCCATAAAGGGCGTGGGTCGCCTCAACCACCGGCGTGCCCTCGAAAAGCGCCGACCCGCCCAGGTCGGCCAACGCCTTCATCCCCGCCGGACTGAGCCTCGCATAGGGCGGCGTGCGGTGGTGGAGCAATGCGTACCGGCGGCGCCGCCGCACCAGATAGGCAATCACGGGCCGCCACTCCTCCAAGGATAGGTGATGGAGGTCATTCAAAAAACCGTCGATCGAGAACCGCAGCGTGTTGCCCGTCTCGAGGGCGAAGAAATCGCGGACGATCTCGGAAAGCCGGTTGCGATAAACACATTCCATGCCCGGCCCGATCGCCAGCGGCTCTTCGCCCCGATCGGGAAAAACACGGGAAACCAAGGAGACAAGACGCAGCCCGGCCGCTTCAATCACCACCCGGCATGGCTGGCCTGCCGCCCCGGGCGTCACCGCGAAGAGATGACGCCAGGAGCCAAACTCGTACGCCGCCCCCAGCGCGTCAATCGTGCAGCCGCTACTCCGGGTAACCGCCACCGAATCGTCCGCTCCAGCCACGGCCGCTTCGAGGATGAACGCTTGCCCCGCGATCGCCGTGCGGGGCGTACCGGTCAGCGCCGGAATGGTTTCGGGCGACCGGCGATGGTGGATCTCAACCCCGGCCAGCCGAATGGTGCCCAGCAGCCGCATGGCCTCCTCAGCCCCGCACTCCTCCTCCAGCCGCCGGTCAAAGCAATCGCCGAGCGCCTCGTGGGAGGTGCGATTGAGAATGGCGATCCGATTGACGCCGCGTCGAAGGAGGGCCGCATCGAAGGGAAACTCGAACGGGTTCCAATAGGCGACGGTTTCCTCGTGGCTGCGCCAGTGGTGGAGGCC
>JBBRIO010000637.1:0-2831 GCA_038220855.1 Bryobacterales bacterium
ACCCCCGGAATCCACAAATCAGACACCCCCTATAACCAGAAAATGATGCGCTCCGTCCGCGCCTCCCTCGACTCGATCGACGTCCTCGTCTTCGTCCACGACGCCCAACGCGTCATCTCCACCCAGGTCGAAGGAGCCCTCGATCTCGTCAAAAAATCCCGCGCCCCCGCCATCCTCGTCCTCAACAAAATCGATCTCGTCGACGACAAAACCCAAATCCTCGCCCTCCTCGAACAGTTCCCCACCAAGCACAACTTCGCCGCCTACCTCCCCATCTGCGCCCACTCCGGCGACGGAGTCGAAGGCGTCCGCGACGAGATCATCAAGCTCCTCCCCCGCGCTCCGAAGATCTACCCCGACGATCACATCACCCAGATGCCCTCCCGCTTTCTCGCCGCTGAGATGATCCGCGAAAAGATCCTCACCGAGACCCATCAGGAAGTGCCCCACGCCGTCGCCGTCCTCGTCGAAACCTGGGAAGAGAAACCAACTTTAACCCGCATCAGCGCCACCATCTACGTCGAACGCCAGGGTCAGAAGACCATCGTCATCGGCGAAAAGGGCGCGATGCTGAAGAAAGTCGGCACCGCCGCCCGCCTCGAAATGGAGCAGTTCTTCAGCACAAAAATCTTTCTCGAACTCTTCGTCAAAGTGCGGCCCGACTGGCGCACCCAGCCCGAGTTCCTGAATGAGCTAGATTGGAGAGTGATGACCGGAGAGCGTGATGAATAAACTACTAATTGCAATCCTAGGCCTCGGGATCACCATCGGTGCCCCGCTACTAGCTGACGAGAAGTCCGACAACCTCATATACGACGCCACCCGCCGACGCCTCGCCGGAGACCCCGACGTTAAAGGCGGTGCCCTCGAAGTCGACGTCAAGGACGGAGTCGTAACCCTCAAAGGAATCGTCCGCACCGATCAAGCCAAAGCCAAAGCCGAAAAGCTGACCCTCAAAGTTAAAGGCGCGAAAAAAGTTGTCAACCAACTCCGCGTCTCCCCCTACGGCACCGACCCGCCTGCTTGATGCGACTCGAAGACCTCTCGGTCTCCGATCGACGAGACTATAACGGACTGCCAACTCTGCTTCGAGAACTCCTTGATGCCGAGTTGGCCGCCGGCAACGAAATCGCCGAGGTCCAGCACGGTTACCCCGCCGCCCCCATCGGCGCGTCGTTTCTCCTCTCGGGACCCGTTCGCTCTCGTCCCCGGCAGGAGAACGGCGACCTCATCTTCCGCGAGCGCAACAGTTCGCTCCACTCCGGCGAATTCACCGTTGCCCCTCGGTACTTTTTCATCCTGGAGCCGCCCCTCCCCGAACCCGATTACCCGGATATGGACGCCCTCCGCGCCGGCCCCCCTCCTACCCCGCCGCAGCCCAAGGTCTACGACCCCGCCCCCCGCTCCGAGTTCGCCGCCAGCATGGTCATCGACTATGAAAAGTGGCACGACGGCATCGGCTACGACCTCACGCAAATCCCCCTCATGAGCCCCGAGCAGCGGAAGGATCTCGAAGCCGAACTAATCCTCAAACTCCGCGACCAAGGAGACTGGCGCGACGTCGAGGCTCTGCTTGAGTTGGACACCCCCACCGCCCGAGCCGCCGTCGAAAAAGCAGCGAAGCACCACTCCCCCGAGGTGAGGAACTATGCCGAGCGCCACATAACCGTCGACCCCGCCCAACGCGAACCCCGGGCCATCGCCGCCATTAAGCGAGCCGCCGCGATGTCCGGCATTGGCCACGCTGTGGAGCTCGCCGAGGAGTGCAACACCCCGGACGTCCGCCAAGCCGTGCTAAGCATGGCGCGAACCGGCAACGACTCCACGACCCGTGTCCACATGGCTGCCCTGCTTTACTTCCTTTGCGGAAAGAGCAAGAAGTCGTTCGATTGGGACCACCGCCCGTACTTCTTGCGTTTCGGCGAAAAGGACGGCACGGCCGATTTCCGCGCTGCCTGGTACGAACTCCGCGACGTCCTTAAAAACTTCGAAGCCACGCGTCCCTCATGAGCGTTCTGAGCCTCTCGCTGCGCCCTTCGGTACAGCATGAACCCCTTCTGGAGCTCCCTCTCGCTCGCCCTTCCATTTACCGCCACGCTCCTCGGCATCGCCATCCTCCTCGGCGCTCGCAGCGGCACCGGGGACTACGCCGCCCGCTTGGGCAGCGGTGTCCTCTTCCTCGCCGGCATCGGCATCGCCTGCGCCTTCGGCGAAATTGCCGCCATTGTCTCTCTCCTCCGAGGCGAGCGTCTTCCCTGGCTGGCCGCTATCGGCGTCATCGCCAATCTCCTAGTCATCCTTCCAATCCTTGCCCTTTTCCTCCGCGACTAGTAACCCTTGTCGCCACCGCACCGTTCCACTGACCAGCCAGTCGAAGATCTCCGCGACCCACTCCACCGTTCGCATCTCCGCATCGTTCTCTCGTCGCGCTCCCTTCCTTACCGCCGCCGCCAGCCCACCGTCCCTTTCCCGCGCTCCCCCCGGCGGCCCAAGCACCGACCCACTCGTTCCGCCGCATCACCCTCCCCCCGTGCCCCTCGGCCCCCGCCCGCACCGCCGCCCCAGGCACCGACCGACTCGTCCCGCCGCATCACTTTCGCACCCCCACCGCCGCCGCCAGCCCACCATCCCTTTCCCGCGCTCATCCCCCCGGCGCCCCAAGCACCGACCAACTCGTCCCGCCCCATCACCCTCCCCCCAGTTCCCCACGGCCCCCCCCCCCACCCCCGCCCCCCCACAATAACCACCTTCAACCCCAACCCGGCACCCACCAAACCCGCCATCAACCGAAAACAACCCGCCAGGCCGGGGTAGTTTTGGGGGGCCCCGTG
>JBBRIO010000638.1:0-2827 GCA_038220855.1 Bryobacterales bacterium
CTCCCACCTCTGCGACCTCGGCGGCGGCACCGGCCATCTCCCCGCCGCTGCCATCGCCCGCTGGCCCCATCTCCGCGCCAGCAACTTCGACCTGCCCGCGGTCATCGACGCCTACCCCGTCCCGAATGTCCAAGGCCTCCCCGGCGACTTCTTCACGGATCCGTTGCCCCCCGCCGACCTCTACGCCCTCGGCCGCATCCTCCACGATTGGTCCACCCCCAAGGTCGAACTGCTCCTCGCCAAAATCCACGCCGCCCTGCCGCCCGGTGGCGGCCTGCTGATCGCCGAAGCCCTCCTCGACGACGATCACACCGGCCCCCGCCCGGCGCTCTTGCAGTCGCTCAACATGCTCACCTGCACCGAAGGCCGCGAGCGCTCCTTCCCCGAATACCAAGCCCTGCTTACTGCGGCGGGCTTCACCCAAGTCACCGCCCATCGAACCGGAGCCCCCCTCGATGCGATCCTTGCTCATAAGTAGCCTCTTCGCCCTTCCCCTGCTCGCGCAGTCGGACCTTCTCGACCGCGCCGCCGCCCTCCCTCCCGAACTCTACGCCGACGTCGTCCTCCGCCTCGCCGAGGCCGACAAGCTCAAGGTAAAGGAGCCCGAGCAGCTCCTCGAACGCATCCTCCTCCTAGCCCCCCAAGTCAAGTTCGGCGCCCGCCCCCGCACCAACAGCGATCTTGGCCTCTCGACCGACTCACTCCCCGGAGTCATCTCCGCGGCCGGGGACTTCCAACTCGACCGCCTCTCCATCCAGGTCCGCGCCGCGGCAGCCCTCAAGTCCGCCAAGCTCTTTCGCGAGATCAACCCCGCGCCCCCGCCGCAAACCTGCGACGATCCTTTCTCCTACACGCCCGAGATTTATTACAAAGCCCTCCTCCGCTTTCCCGCGCTCGCCCCGGAGGCCTTCCGTCGCATTACCACCTCCTCCCAAATCGAGCCCGCCCTCGTCGTGATCTCCCGGTTGCCCCACCCCGAGGAACTCGCCATCCTTCTCGCCGGGGCCCTCCCCGAGATCCATGACAACTGGCGCGCCTTCTCCCCCACCGCCTTCAGCACGGCCAACGAGCTCTCCGCCCATCGCAGTCTCCTCCCCTCCTGGCGCACCTGGTTTACCAGCCATAGGAACGGCCGCCGCTGTTCCTTGTTCCGCCAACATACGTTCCACCAAATGGCCATCGACGCCTTCAACAGACTCTCCGACGCGCCCATCGATCCGAAAACCCTCAAAGCCTCAGAGATCGACAAAACTCCCGCCATGCCCAGCTTCTGGGTCTCCCCCAAAGGCAAGGCCATCTTGGCCCACTACAAGGATCTCCGCTTCGGCGGTACAGAGCAGATCCTCCCCGAATCCGAACGCCGCAAGCCCGAGTGGGACACCCGCCTCCGCGCCTTTCTCACCGAACTTTCGGAATGGAAGCACGATGACGATGAGACGCCCCGGTCCATCTTCCATCAACGAGCCATCATCCACCAAGGCCTCTTCGCCATCATTCCCCCCGGCCCATTGCACCGCAAGGTCGCGACTGAATACGTCACCTTCCTCGCCCTCTCCCCCATGCGCACCGAGCACCCCACCGAGTGGCTCACCTACGTCGATCGGCTCCTCCGCGAATCCAAAGCCGCCCCCGAAGAAATCCGCCGCGCCGGTGACCACACCCTCAACGTCCTCCTCAACCTCGAACAACTCGCCCCCCGTAGGCGATAAACTGACGGTTTACATGTCTATCGAGAAACTCAACTTCCGCGGCTGGCCCAACTCCTACCAGCTCTCCAACGGCATCGTCGACCTGATCGTGACCAGCGACGTCGGCCCGCGCGTCATCCACTACGGCTTCACCGGCGGCCCCAACTTCTTCAAAGAATTCGACGCCATGATGGGCACCTCCGGCGAATCCCACTGGATGATCCGCGGCGGTCATCGCCTTTGGAAAGGCCCCGAAGACCGTCTCGCCACCTACGCCCTCGACAACGGCCCCGTCGAGATCGTCGCCGATGAACTCTCCCTCCTCGCCCTCCAACCCGTCGAACGCGAAACCGGTCTCCGCAAGTCCATCCGCCTCACCCTCTCGCCGGACTCGTCCTCCGTCGAAGTCCTCCACCGCATCGAAAACACGAACACCCTCCCCGTCGAACTCGCCGCCTGGACCCCCACCGTCATGGCCCCCGGCGGCGTCGGCATCACCGGCTGGCCCCCCCGCGGCACCCACCCCGAAATGCTCGAACCGACGAACCCAATTATCATGTGGGCCTTCACCGACTTGAGCGACCCCCGTTGGAAGTTCACGAAGAAGTACCTCCTGCTCCGCCAGGACCCGGCCAATCCCGTCCCCCAAAAGCTCGGTCACTTCAACGACCACACCTGGGGCGCTTACAGCCTCCACGGCGGCCTCTTCCTGAAGCAATACTTCCCCGATGGCTTCGCCGAAGAGCACCCCGAGTTCGGCGCCTCCTTCGAGATCTTCACGAACGCCGACTTCCTCGAACTCGAAACCATGGGCCCGCTCACTCAACTCGCGCACGGCGATGCGCTCACCCATACCGAACTCTGGAGCCTCCATGCCGACGTGCCGCTCTCGGAGTTCTCGGACGACGAACTCGACGCTCACGTCCTCCCCTTGCTCTCATGATCACCCGCCGAGCCCTCCTCGCCGCTCCCGCGTTGCTCTCGGCCAAGTCGAAGCAACCCGACATCGTGGTCGTCCTCTGCGACGACCTCGGCTACGGCGATCTCGGCTGCTTCGGCCACCCGAACATCTCGACCCCTAACCTCGATAAGTTCGCGACCCAAGGCATCCGCTTCACCGATTGCTACGCCGCCGCCCC
>JBBRIO010000639.1:0-2821 GCA_038220855.1 Bryobacterales bacterium
CTGTATGCCCTGCACCTCCAGTCTGGAAACCTGTTCGATGTCTTTACGCAGTGGGAGGCCGAGGCCGGTATCCAGAATGAAGCGTGGTTCTATTCTACGAGCTTCGTCCCAAGCCTGATCGCGTTCACCGAGCGCACTTATAGCGGCCAGAATCCGGCCACTCGAATTGCCGCTGGCTTCTACCGGCAGGTCTTTGAGCAGGCAACGAATGCGGAACCGAATCCGGCGGGGGAACTTTCGCTTGCAGCGGGTGTGCAGTTGCTGGAATGCGAAGGCGATATCCACGCGATTTTGAAGTCCTTCCGCGGCAGCGGAGTGGCTCCGGCGGAGAGCCAGTTGGCGCGCCCAGTCATCGCGGTCGTCCGGGCTATGCGGAATGGCTCACAAGTATTAGAGTTTCCTTCCGTTTCCGTAGAAATCTTTCGCGCGGTACAACGCGGCTGGACGATTTCCGAAATGGTTCACGATTTCAGAACGCGGGGGATCGGCGTGGACGGCTTCTCCGCCGAACAGGTGGCGCTGGGCGGAGTGGACTTGCTCGAAAAGAAGGGTCTTCTTCGCCGGACCCAACCGCTGCCGGCCTCGGAGCCGGAACCCGCATTTTACTAGCCACCGTTCGGGCGCGTTCGGGCCGAAAAGAAAGTCGTTGTCTGCGATCAGATCGGCGGAGACGCCCGGGGAGTCGGAATCCTCGCTGGGATCAAGCGGGTCTTTTGTTCAAAGGCCGGAGCGTTTCAGTAAGTAGAACAGGACCGGGGTGATGAGGAGAGACAGGACGAGGGAGATGGAGACGCCGCCCATCACGGCGATCGCCAGGGGTTGCAACATTTGCGCTCCGGAGCCGACCCCGATTGCTAGCGGCAACATACCGAAAAGTGTCGCCAAGGCCGTCATCAGAATCGGCCGCAGACGGCGGCGGCCGGCTTGAAAGATCGCTTCTCGCAAGGGATAGCCGCGGGCGGAGAAATCCTGCTCGGCGTCCAACATCAGAATCCCGTTCTTATGCACGATGCCCACGACCATGATCGCTCCCATAAAAGAAGAAATGTTCAGCGTCGTGCCGGTCAAATAGAGCGCTAAGAGCGAGCCGAAACTGCAGAGAATCGTCGCGGCCAGAATGGCGATCGGATGGGAGAAGGAACGGAACTCGAACACGAGAATGATGAAGATGAGCAGGATGGAACCGAATAAGACCTGAGTCAGGCCGAGGAACGATTCCTGCTGGATTCGGAACAGTCCGCCGTACTCGACGTCGGTGCCGGGGGGCAGCTTTACTTCGAGAGGGAGACGCCGCCGGATTTCGTCGACGGCTGAGCCCAAGTCGCGCCCCTCCAAGCGAGCCGTGACCGCGGAGATGTTGCGCAGGTTTTCGCGGCGGATCTCAAACGTCGACGCCTCCACTTCCACGTGCGCGATGCTCGACAAGGGAACCGTCTGTCCGGTTGGGGAGGTTAAAAGCAGACTCTTCAGCGACTCGCTCGAGGCTCTGGCTTCGAGGGGATAACGGACGCGAATGCCGATCAAGCGGTCTCCGCGGATCATGGTGGAGGCGAGCGTTCCGTCCACCATGGCCGCTTGCAGATCGGCGACGTCTTGGACCCGGAAGCCTGCTCTGGTGGCCTTTTCCATATCCACGCGGAAGTTTAACGACGGGCCGATGGGGATGGTGCGGTTGGCGATATCGACCACGCCACGCACTTTGGGGAGCCACTCTTCCACCAAGTGGGCCGCGTCCTTGTAAGCCGCTTCGTTTTCGTTGTGGAGCTTGATCTCAATGGGCTGAGGGGACCAGGCTAGATCGCCGACCAAATCTTCGAGGATATGGGGGAACTCGACCTCGATGCCGGGTTCGGTAGAAGTGATTTTGTGACGGAGTTCGCTGGTGACGTCGTCGAGGGAACGGCTCCGCTGCTTCTTCAGGCGGATGAGGAAATCGCCGGTGTTGGGTTCGGCGATGGCGAGGGCGAGACGGGCCCCGGTGCGGCGGGAGTAGCTATCGATTTCGGGCGTCTCCTTGAGGTATTGCTCGAGGTGGCGGAGGACGCGGTCGGTCTCATCGAGCGAGGTGCCGGGGGGCGTCCGGTAGTCGAGGACGAAGGCCCCTTCATCCATGTCGGGGAGGAATCCGGTGCCGAGGTGGTAGTAGGTGAGGACGGTTCCGCCCAGTATGAGCACGGCCCCGGCCATGATGGTCCAGGGACGGTCGAGAGACCAGTGGAGAACGCTCGTATAGAGATTCGACAGCCAGCGGAGGAAGCGGCCTTCGCCGGCTTGTTCGGCTTCTTCGAGATTGGTGATGGCGGGGCCTTCGCGGGGCTTGAAGAACCAGGCGGCGAGGACGGGCGTAAAGAAGATGGCGAGAAAAAGCGAAGCGAGGAGGGCGGTGACCATCGTCATGGCGAGGGCGCGGAAGAAGACGGCGGTGAGGCCCCCGAGAAAGACGAGGGGCGCGAAGACCATGATGGGGGTGAGGGTGGACCCGATGAGGGCGGGCGTCAATTCGACGATGGCGCTGTGGGCGGCTTCGGCGGGGGACTGGCCCATGGAGAGATGGACGACGATGTTTTCCACCATGACGATGGCGTCGTCAATGACGATGCCGATGCAGGCGGCGAGGCCGCCGAGGGTCATGAGATTGAAACTCATGTGGAAGAGCTTCATGCAGACGATGGCAATGAGGACGGCGAGGGGGATGACGAGTGAAGCCACGAGGGTGGTGCGCCAGTTTTTGAGGAAGCCGACGAGGACGGCGACGGAGAGGGCGAGGCCGATGAGCATGCTTTCGACGACGCCGCCGATGGAATCGCGGACGAGCAGAGAC
>JBBRIO010000640.1:0-2816 GCA_038220855.1 Bryobacterales bacterium
CAGGGCTTCAAGAAAGGTGTCCAAACCAATCTCCTCCTTCAAGTTGACCAAAAGGCCCGCGCCGATTTCCAACTCTCCATCGGCAACGTTTCGGAGACCGTCGAGGTCACCGCCTCCGCCCCCCTCGTCCGTTCTGACTCCGCCGAACTCGGCGAAGTCATCGGCACCCGCGCCGTTCGCGAACTCCCCCTCAATGGCCGCAACTTCGCCCAACTCGTCTATCTGAACCCCGGCGTCACCCCTGGCCAAGCCGGCGAAAACCTCTCCGGAGCCTCCACCTTCAATCCCCGAGGCCCTTCGAATTTTAACGCCCTCGGCAGCCGCGCCAACACCAACGCCTGGCTCGTCGACGGTATCGACAACAACGAGTACACCTTTAATACCGTCATCGTCGCCCCCAGCGTCGAATCCGTCCGCGAGTTCAAAACTCTCACCGGCGTCTTCTCCGCTGAGTTCGGACGCGGGGCCGGCGTCGTCTCCATCTCCACCCAATCGGGCTCCAACGACTTCCATGGCAACGTCTTTGAGTTCCATCGCAACCACGTCCTCGACGCTCGTAACGTCTTCGCCCCCGCCAACCAGCGCAAGCCCGTCTTCCGCCAAAATCAATACGGCATCGCCGTCGGCGGCCCCCTCCTCATCCCGAAAATCTACAACGGCAAGAACAAGACGTTCTTCTTCTTTGACTACGCCGCACTCCGCACCGCCCGCGGCATTGCCACCGTCAACAGTGTCCCCACCGCCCCGATGCGCAACGGCGACTTCAGCCAGTTAATCGCCGCCGGCGGACCCAATCTCACCATTTTCGATCCCCGCTCCACCCGCGCCGTCGCCGGATCCACCACCCCCGTTCGTGACCCCTTCCCCGGCAACATCATGCCCGCCTCCGCCATTAACCCGGTAGGTCGCAACGTCCTCAGCATCTATCCCACCCCCAACGCCACCGGCCGGGTCAACGGGCTCTTCGATAACTTCACCTCCGTCCCAAATCGTCAGGTTCGGGATAACGTCTACACCGGTCGCTTCGATCACGTCGTCAGCACCAAAGACAATATCTTCTTCCGTTACACCTATAACAACTACAACCTGACCGCTCCCCAGGGTCACTCCACCTGCTGTCTCCCCACCCCCGCCGACGCCGCCTCCCGCTTCACGCTCGGACCGTTCGTCGCCGGCCTACAGGACACCATTCTTACCACCCAAGGTGCCGCGTTTAACTGGACCCGCATCCTGAAACCGAACCTGCTGCACGAGTTCCGCGCCGGCTTCGCCCGTACGAACCCCCTCACGACGCAGCAAGACATCGGCATCAACGCCGCCACCTCGCTCGGCATCCGCAATATCAATTTGAATCGCCAGTCTTCTGGTATCCCCACCATCAACATCGCCGACATCACCGGCATCTCGGGCGGACCCGCCTTCCTCCCGGTCAACCCTCTCCAGACCCACTACCAACTCGATAGCGCCTGGAACTGGACCGTCGGCAAACACACCCTCAAGTTCGGCTGGCACATCGTCCGGCGCGACGCCCAACCCTTCGTTAACGAAGCCGTCCGCGGCAACATGAATTTCAACCGCGCATTCACCGCGAACCCATCCAGCCCTTCCAACTCCGGCTTCGGCCCCGCCACCCTGCTCACCGGCTTCATGATCAGCGGCAACCGCTCCGGCCTCTTTGAACCCTTCTATCTCCGCATCTGGGAAAACTCGCTCTACATCCAGGACGACATCAAAATCAGCCGCCGTCTTACCCTCAACCTCGGCGTCCGCCATGAGGCCTTCCTGCCCGAGACCGAGAAATACGATCGCCTTCCGAACTTCGATCTCGGCGCCCTGAAAGTCATCTATGCCGGACAGAACGGCGTATCCCGCAGCGCCAATAAGCAGGCCAATTGGAAGAACTTCGGCCCCCGCATCGGCCTCGCCTACGACCTCACCGGCAACGGTAAGACCATCATCCGCGGCGGCTACAGCTTGGTCTACTTCCCCGACCCCGTTACCGCCAACGGCCAAATCGGCCTCAACATTCCTACCTTCTTTACCCAGTCGCTGGTCTTTCCGGACTTCCCCATCGGGATGCAGGGTGTTGCCACCATCGACAACCCGTTCCCCCTGCCCTCCGCTGTCCAGCCCCGGACCACGGCCGAACTCAACGCGCTCAACCCGTCCCCTCGCATCAACGGCCATTCGTTCCTCAACCGGACGCCGTACATGCAGACCTGGACCGCCAACCTCCAGCGCCAGCTCTCGCCGTCGCTTATGGTTGAAATCGATTACGCCGGCTCCACCGGCATGAATCTCGCTCAGGGCTATAACCCGAACGAGGTCCAGCCGGGCCCCGGTGCCTTGGCACCGCGCCGCCTCCTCCAGCCCCTGAGCAACGTCAACAACATGAACTTCATCGAATTCCGCTCCCGCAGCTCCTTCCACAGCATGCAGTTAAAGGCCTCCAAGCGTTACGAGAACGGTCTCCAGTTCCTCGCCGCTTACACCTGGGGCAAGTCGCTTGACTACACCGGATCGGTCGGCTCCGGCGGCGGTGCTTCCGGCGGTCCTCAAACCGTCACCTGTCTCGATTGCAATCGTGGTCCTTCGGGCTTCGACGTTCGCCACCGCGCCGTTTTCAGCTACGTCTACGATCTGCCCTTCGGCAAAGGCAAGAAGATGGATGCCGGGAACACCGTTGTGAACAAGGTGATTGGCGGCTGGCAGATGAGCGGCATCACGACGCTCACGACGGGCCGGCCGTTTACCCCTGGCCTCGCGGCCGGTGTGAACAACGGAGCGCCGAGCTGGCCGAATCGCTTGGCCTGTTC
>JBBRIO010000641.1:0-2804 GCA_038220855.1 Bryobacterales bacterium
TCAACGGCACGGCAAACGGTGGCGAACAGCTGGAGTCTGGTTACTACGTTCAACCGGCGGGCCAGGCAAAACTTGTGAAGGTGCTGGCCGTCAATGTAATCCATCACGAAGTAAGGCAGGCCCGCCGTCGTCGTTCCGCCATCAACAATCCGCGCAATATTGGGATGGTCGAGCTGAGCCAGAATCTGCCGCTCCTGATGGAACCGGCGGACGAGCGATTCCGAAACGCAATCGGACCGGATGAGCTTCAAGGCCGCTTGCCGTTGATAAGCATCGTCAGCCCGCGAGACGAGATACACCGCGCCCATGCCCCCTTCGCTTAAGCGCCGGACCATGCGATAAGGGCCAAACCAAGTTCCGGTCTCGATGGGTGCCGCGACCGGCGGGCGCTGCCAGGCCGGCTCGACCAGGAAGCCATCCTGCTTCGCGCTTTCGACCGAGGCAAGGAGCTTTCCGACTTCGAGTTCCAAGGCCGCGTCACCAGCCGACTGCTCGCGGACGTACGCGGCGCGCTGTTCGACAGGGAGCGCGGAGGCGCCATCAAACAGTGCGCGGACGCGCCGGAATCGTTCAGCCTTACTTTCCATGGCTCTATCTACCGTAGCGAAAACCACGGGACGGGATGGGCAAAAGACCGTGATGGAATCCGTTTTTATTCCACTGAGGGAAGGTGGGCCTTCTTCGCAAAAAACTTGCACAGATTCGAGCCACGGATGCGCTACCTACACCAGAGAGGAAACAACCCCATGATCAACACACGCCGCGCCTTCCTGAGTTTCGCCGCTACCGCCTTCGCGCAAGCGGCCGAACCGCAACTTGCGGTCCCGACTTACAACACACTGAGCGACGCCGAAGAGGTTGCGCTGGGGCGACAGATCGCCGCGGCCACCGAACGGGATCTGCCCGTTCTGCAGATTGCCGCCCTCGATAACTACGTGAATTCGCTGGTCGCCGAACTCGGCCGCCGCAGCCGAAGATCCAATCTGCGCTACACCGCCAAGGTGGTGAATACTGTAGACGTCAACGCGGTCTCGCTGCCCGGTGGCTTTCTCTACGTCTTCCGGGGCTTGCTCGAGTCGGTGCAGAACGAGAGCGAGTTGGTGGGGGTGCTGGCGCACGAGGTGGGACACATTGTTGGCCGGCACTCGGCAAATCAGATGATGCTCAACTTCAAAGCCCGCCAACTCTACGAGGTCGTCCGCAAGAACCTGGAGCTGCAGAACACCGTGATTCCGCAAATCATTGAACAGCTGGGCGGCGCGGCGGTAGTGCTGGCGAACCTACGCTACGGCAGAGAGCAGGAGTTCGAAGCCGACATGCTGGGTTTCTACAACATGATCCGCGCCGGATGGGACGGCGACGGGATGACTTCGTTCTTCCGCCGGACCGACCTCTCCAAGCGGGGCGAAGCGAACTGGCTGGACGATGCCCTGGCGACGCACCCGAGTTCGGCAGAGCGGGTGCAGCGAATCCGCGCCGAAGCGGCCCAACTACGCATGCCGGCCGACTTACGCACCAATAGCCTCAGCTTCCAGACGATGAAACTTGGCTTGCGCCTGTTGCCCGCTCCGGTGCGGCCACGGGCCAAGCGGTAGGTGATGCCATGAGATATACCCTGATTCTATTGGCCGTGGCGGCGTTGGCCCAGGATCGCGGCACGATCCGCGTCGGTCCGGTCTACACGAAGAACTTTCCCGATTTCGAAATGGTCGTCGAGGCCGCTCCTCCGGCGGGCACGACGTTGACGGCGCTCCGTGCTCCCGACCTGACGCTTTTGGAAGACGGCTTGGCCGGTGGCAAGGCCAGCTCCATGAGGCGATTCGAGGAGACCGGAGAAGGCGTAGCCGTCGTCATCAACATAGACGCCAGCGGCAGTATGCGCGGCCGGCCGATGCAGGCGATTCGCGAGGGGTTGGCCGGGTTCGTCGGACGAGCCCGCGACTTCGATCAGATCGCGGTGGCCACCGTGGCCGACGAGACGCGCTGGGAGGCCACTTGGAACACTCCTCGGGCGAAGCTGAAAGAGCGGCTCGCCGAGATTGAGACCCGCGGCTCGCAGACCCGATTGTGGGATGCGCTGGACGAGTCCCTGACGCAACTGGATAAGCCGGGATTGCCGGCGCGCCGGCGGCTGGTGGTGATCTCCGATGGCCATGACGAGGGTTCGCGGTTGACCCTGGATACGGTGATCGCCCACGCGGTTCGGCTGCGGGTTCCGGTGGATACGATCGGGATTACGGGCTCCAGTCCGACGCATCTCCAGTTTTTGGAGTCGTTGTCTCGGGCGACGCAGGGATCCTATCGAGCGGTCTCCTCGACGGATGCCTTGCGCGAGAGTGTGGCGAGCGGGATTCAGCGGTTGCTCGAGACGCCGGTAGTCTCGGTGCGTGCGGACCGGCTCAGTGCCGATGGTTTGGCGCACAACGCCGGCTTGCGGTGGGAACCGAACGGCATTGCGGACCAGGAACGGGTGGTGCTGCCGAAATCGGCAGTCTGGTTTCGCTGGTGGTTCGTGCTGCCCGTGGTGGTCGGATTAGGCCTGATTCCGCTCTTGAACCGTCGGCGGCGAACCGGCGCGTTGCCGGCACCGGTGAACGTCCCTTTCGTACCGCGCCCGCCGGTGGCCGTTTCTCCACGACCCCTCCCCCCTGTGTCTGCTGCGGCCGCCCCGAACAAGACGCAGTTTGCGGCGTCGTATGCCGCTCCCACGCCGGAGCGACCAGCCGCCTATCTGCGCGGGTTGGAAGGGCCCGCGGTGGGGTGGCGGGTGGCGGTCGACCGCGCCGAGTTCTGGGTAGGGGCGG
>JBBRIO010000642.1:0-2748 GCA_038220855.1 Bryobacterales bacterium
GACCGGAGCCGCGCTCCGCGCGGCCCGCGCCCCCGGGCGGGCCAGGGTGGGCGCCGGGCGGGGGCTGTGCTCGATTTCGCCCTTCAGGAATTCGACGTTCTCAATGCCTAATTTGCGCTGGTTTTCGCGAGCCAAGGCGAGCATCTCGTCCGTCATGTCCAGCCCATAAGCCTTGCCCGTGGGGCCGACGCGCTTAGCGGAGAGCAGGACGTCGATGCCGCCGCCGGAACCGAGGTCAAGCACGGTCTGCCCGGGTTCCAGCGCGGCGAGCGCCGTCGGGTTGCCGCAACCAAGCGAAGCCAAGACGGCTTCGGCGGGCAGGCCGCTCTTCTGGGCTTCGTCGTAAAGGTTCGACGTGATCGGGTCGATGCTCGCGCCACCGGCCGACTCAGTACCGCACGCCGACTCGGCCCCGCAGCAGGAACTGCCGCCCGAGGCGACCCGGAGGGCGGCCTGGCCGTAGCGTTCTTTCACGACTTCTTGGATGTTCATATTGGCTCCTATTTGCAAAGGGTGGTGATCTTTTCGGGCGCGATGGCTTGGTTGCGCGTGCAGCATTCGGCATAGAGGAACGCCAGCAGATCCTGAAGGGTGTCGGTATTGGCCGAATACCAAAGAAAGCTGCTTTCGCGGCGGACACGGACCAAGTCCTCGTGCTTGAGCTTTTCGAGGTGATGGGACAGCGTCGACCCCGGAATGCCGAGTTCGGCGGCGATGTCGCCCACGGTCATGCCGTCGGGATGGGCCGACAGCAGCAGGCGCAGAATCCGGAGGCGCGCTTCGGTGCCGATGGCGGAGAAGCGGTCGGCGTGCCGGGCGATTTGGTCTTCACTAGGCATCATTTCTATATTTCTATGTTTATCGAAATGTGGAATCGTGTCAAGCAAAATCTTCGGCCTAGAGGGATGAATCCCAGGCCGAATGGGATGTTCCTGCAGGTCTTATGAAAACCACCAATAACTTCGGCGCTCGCATGATCGACGAGTTTCAGATACTCTCGATGGTGGACGCGGGATTGTTAACCGGGCCGGGTGGAGCCAAGTATGGCTCAGTAGGCATCATCATCGACTGCCCGATGGTGTTCCGCTTCCTCTAAAAGATGCCCGCACCTGATCGCTTGCCGGAATTCGAAAGTGTGGCCTTGCCGCTGCTGCCCGATCTCTATCGAACGGCGGCGGCCATGCTGCGCAATGAAACGGAGGCGAAGGACCTGGTGCAGGACGTTTATCTGCACGCCTGGAAGTCGTTTCACCGCTTTGCGGCGGGAACCAATTGCCGGGGCTGGATGTTCCAAATCCTCTTTCACCGGTTGCACCACACGCGGAGGAAGTTACTCCGCTTCCGGCTGCTGAGCGAGGACGAGCAATTCCGCGAGGACCACTTAGTGGCGGAGACGCCGGTGCCGACGCGGTTGTCTAGCGAAGAGGTGTTGGCGGCATTAGACGAACTGTCGCCGGAACACCGGGAAGTAGTGTTGTTGGCGGATGTGGAAGAGTTGACTTGCCGGGAGGTTTCTGAAGTGCTGGGAATACCCATGGGTACCGTTATGTCGCGTCTGAGCCGCGCGCACACGAAGTTGCGCGTAACGTTGGCGGGCCCCGCGGCGGACCTTGGGATCGGCCAAGCGCGGGGGTCGCAATGAACTTCGACTGTTCCCAAGTGCGGCCGCTGCTCGATTCCTACCTGACGAATGAGTTGCAGGTGGAAACGCTGCACGCCGTTAATCAGCATCTGCAGTCGTGTGCCGGCTGCCGGGTCGCCTTACAGTCGCGCGAACGGACGCGGGCGGCGCTGCAGGCCACCGTGCGTGGATTGCTGCCTGGCGACGAAGTGATGGCGCTGGTACGTGATTCCGTTCGGGCGGAAGCGGCTCGCCGTGTCGGCGTCCGCTGGGTATGGATGGCCGTGGCGGTGGCTGCGGCGCTTACGCTGGTATTGAATTTGGGCTGGAAGGAATTCCGCGCCGAACAGGCGCAGATTCTTGCCCGTCTCGGTTTGGGAAAAGGCGACCATATTTTCTGCGCTCGTGGCGGCTTTTTCCCGGACGACCTACCCACTCCCGCCGTCATGCGGGAGCAGGTAGGTGCCGAGTACGCACCGCTGGTGGATCAGGTGATTGCGCGGGCCAAAGGTTACGTTATCCGCGACGGGCATCTTTGCAATTGGAACGATCGTGAGTTCGTCCACTTCATCCTGGAGCGCGAAAATAAGCTGATTTCGCTGGTGATCGTGCGAAAACATTCGCCCGACGAAGTGTTTCCGCGCCAGGCCCTGCTGGCCACGATGCGGGTTCAGGGGCATCCGGTATATGCCACCGAGGATAACGGCATGGCCATCGCCGGTCTCGATACGGGCCGACATCTGGCGTTCACGGTGAGTGAGCGTGGCCCGGCGGAAGGCTTGACTTTGCTGGCCGCATTGACGCCGTCGTTGCCGCGGTAAGTCTTTATGCGTAGCGCATCAGCAAGGGGCCTAGCAGGTAGGCGCTGAAGAGGCCGGTGGCGTAAAGGCCGGCCGAAATCCAGAGGATCACTCGGCTCAACCGGCCGGTTTCCTGACAGGGTTCCGGCGCATCGGTAGGGCAGGCCTGTAGTTGCGGGGCCAACCAATAGGTGTAGGCAAAGTTGGCACCGATGAGGAGTCCCGAGACGAGGAACACCCAGCCCTTGTGTTGAGAGAGGCTGACCAGCCAAGGGAGTGCCGACAAGAAACTGGCGACGGTAGCTCCTAGACCGATCAGGACGAGCA
>JBBRIO010000643.1:0-2735 GCA_038220855.1 Bryobacterales bacterium
GCACCGCTGAACGACGCCTCCAACCCTTGCAGCGTGAAGCCACGTTGACTCGGATCGTGCCCGCCCAACTGCGTGCCACCCTCGATGTCATTCGCCGTTGATCCGCCGACCGCGATGTTTCCGACCAATCCGATGTCGAGATACGCCGATCCTTTTTGCACGCGCAGGGGGTCGGCCGGTGACCATGGCTTCGTCGCCGCAGCCTGACCGTCTGCCGTGGCCTTCAACCCGCCAACGACGGAAGCCGGAGCAGCAGACGGCTTCGACTTCTCGATCGTTTCGATTCTCCGATTCAACTCATCAACGACACGACGCTGTTCATCGATGGCTTTTTGAAAACTCTCCGTCGCCTGTTTGAGCTGGCGTTTCAAGTTTTCCACCTCACCCGTCTCCTGAGCCTGAAGCACGCCAGCGCCCAGGAAGAGCGCGGAGGACAACTGTAAAATTTGTTTTTGATTCATGATTCTGTTCTTCGAGATGCGCGCACACCAGACGGGTGCCACGCACAGTTAACGACAGGAAAAGCCGCCGGCTCAAAACCAGCGACCGGAACTAGGGAAGAACAAAACGAACAGGAGGCGCACGACCCGGCAACAGGCGGAGGTCAATGCGCTGGAGAAGAGGCGTGATTTCCGAAACGGAGAAGAAGAACGACGGAAGAACGGGCGTTCCAACAATTACCTGAACCGGCGCGTGGAGGAGGAGGCTCTTGGCAAACCCCACGACAAGGCAGTCGTGATCCGCGTGGGAGGCATCTGCATGCAGCGCGTGATGAAACCGCTCCGAGACCGACAAGCCGACCAGGCCCAGCCACAGACCGAGCATGAGAAGCGCAGCGGCAGTTTTTCCTTCGAACCGGACGCGACTTGATGTGGATTCAGCGTGCAACTTCCTGAGATAAAGCAGGACGAAAGATCCAGACGCAAGGAGAACCTTTCAGCAGCGGACTACGGCGCTCCCAACCCTTGCGCAGCCTCCACCGCCGATTCGGCATCAAGCTGAAAAATTCCTGTCAGATAGCCCTGGATGTAGGTCTCACCGACTCGAATTGTGCCCGAAATCTTCCACGGCACCGGTTCGGCCGGCTTGATGCCCGGCGGATAAGTGACGCGGATGAAATGATTAATCTGCGCCTGCGCGCCGAAGCAACACGTCCCCTGATCCCGCAGCAGCAGAAACTCCGTGACCACGCCGCGCCTGGTCCGCATCGGCAGCACGTAACCGGTCAGCACGATCCGCTTGCCATCGTATGCCTTGATCTCGGGCGGGATCGTATCATTTGAACGCAGCATCGCGCGACCGGCATTCGTTTCCGAATAAACTTCGTAGAGCTCGTACTTGAACGCGGAAAGCTTGTCGAAGCCTGGCCGGATGAATCCACCCTCAACGGCGTCCGCTCGCGCCAACAGCTTCGCCATCTCCGCCGCGCTCAGAAGGTTCGACCTCGATGCCAGCGAAGCATTCGTCGGGGACGTCACAGCTTGAATCTGCGTCCCTCGCACGGCCTGGGTCGCAGACGAAGAATCCGCCCCATCGTCACCACGTCCGCAACCGGTCCACATGCTGGTCACGACCATCAGTCCAACGGCAACCAGCGCCGCCACTGCGACACGCGCGCGATTGCTGATGTTGCTTCGATTCATCCATGCCATCTGACACCATCCCAGCCACGACCGCAAGACGGCCACCGATCCGCGCAGCGATTGGTTTTGAACACACCTTGACCCAGCCGACCTGGTGGGGCTTCACTTGCCCAAGCCCACATGCCTATCGCGAACCGTGACCGTCCACACTTCACTCACACCATGACCGGTTCAAAACTACTCGCCGCCCTGTGCATGGTGATGTGCGCACTCGCTCAATCCAATTCCAGCGCCGCTCACTGGCCGCAGTTTCGCGGGCCAGACGGACGCGCTGTGGCCGAGGCGGGAAAGCCTCCCGTTCACTTCGGTCCCGTCTCGAATGTGGTCTGGAGAATTTCGCTGCCCTCCGGCCATTCGTCGCCCTGCGTTTACGGCGATCGAATATTTCTGACGGCGATGAACGAACGGAAGCTGGAAACCATCTGTGTTGATCGGCGGACCGGCCGGGTCATCTGGCGGCAGCCCTCGCCGGCGGAAAAGATCGAAGCCACGCATCGCATCGGGAGCCCGGCCGCGTCAACGCCAGCCACGGACGGAGCGCTTGTTTACGTGTACTTCGGGTCCTATGGAGTCCTCGCCTATGATTTCTCCGGCAAGGAACGGTGGCGGTTCCCGATGGACGCTCCCTTGGTCGAATTCGGCACCGGAACGTCACCCATCCTTGCCGGCGAACTTCTCATCGTGGTGAGCGACCAGGATCAGGGATCGCACTTGTTGGCGCTCGACAAGCACACCGGAAAACAAAGCTGGCGGACGGAGCGTCCCGAATTCCGACGCAGCTTCGCTTCTCCGTTCCTGTGGAAGCACGAAGGCGCGGAAGAACTCGTCGTCCCGGGCTCCATCTGGCTCCGCGCCTACGATCCGAAGAACGGTCGGGAACGATGGAGCTTCAGCGGCACGTCGCGCGTCGCGAACAGCACGCCCACCTCCGGCGATGGCCTTCTCTTCAGTTCGAGCTGGAACATCGGCGCTGACCCGGCGGATCGCATCACGCTTGAGCCATTCGAAGACTTCGCGCGCCTGAACGACAAGAATGCCGACGGGAAATTGACGCGCGAGGAAATCCCGACCGGCCCGGTGCGCGATCGCTTT
>JBBRIO010000644.1:0-2730 GCA_038220855.1 Bryobacterales bacterium
ATCGCCTCAGTATCCACCAACTGGGCGCGAAGCAAGCCGCCCGGAAAGGTCGTCGTGTGGACGTTCAAGTAATGCTCAGCCGGGGTGTCAAAAATTCCTTCCAGCGTCGCTACCTGCGTCGGTACACCCGTCGCCACTTCCACGCGATAGAACAAGTTCCCCGCCCCGGTCGAAGAGGCCGGAACCGAGTTAGCACCCGCCGCAATCCCGGTATTGATGATCACCGGGCCATTCACGCCCGCCGCCCCATTGTGAATGTGCATGCCGGTGAAAACCGCGTCCCCCGGCACTTGATAGTCCACATCGAAGATCACCATCCCAGCCGCCAGTTGACCGCCATTATAGGCCCTCAACGCTTCAATCGTCCCGACTCCGTTCGCCGTCACGGTCGTTATCGCTGGCACTTCGTTGACCGACGAAAGCCGCGCCAGCAAAACCGCCCGCTCCGCCGGCATCACCTGGCCGCGAATGATACCGCCCGGGTAAACCGAAGTGTGCAGGTTCACGTAGTAGCCAGCCGGGTTCGTAAACAGTCCTCGCAAAGAAGCCACCCCAGCCATGTCGCCCGGCAATACCTGCGCCTGCCGAATCACCTGACCGCGGAACGGCGCGGCGATCTCCACCGACGCCGCACCCGCGGCAATCCCCGTGTTAATCGTCACCGGCGCGTTCACCCCGGCCACTCCCGAATGGATGTGCAAACCCGTTACCGTCGCCTCGCCTGGAAACGTGTACAAGATAACGAAGTCCACCGACCCGGATACGATCTGGTCCTGCGCATCTCGCTGGACGTGGGCGTATAGCAGCGCTGTCCCGCGGGCGTCATAGCCAACAATGGCAGGTACTTCATTCGCTGGCGATAAGGCCGCGAGGAATGTCGCCGTCTCAACGCGCTGAGCCAGCGCGGAAACTGCAAACAGGGCAAAAGCGAGAATGGTCTTTTTCATGTAACGAATAGTCTCTACCTGGACAATATCGGAAAAGATGCCGGAGTGCACGACCCCGGACTATTAATTAACAAGTGATTAAAAACGCGTCCGCGCCACCGCCGCCTGCCAACCCGCCCACAACCCTTCCCGCTCCGACGCCGACATCACCGGCTCAAAGCTCCGATCCGCCTGCCAAAACGCTTCCACTTCAGCCAGCGATTGCCAAAACCCCACCGCCAACCCGGCCAAATATGCCGCCCCCAACGCCGTCGTCTCGCTGTCCTTCGGCCTGACGACCGTCCTCCCAAGAATATCAGCCTGAAACTGCATCAGAAAATTATTCTGCGCCGCCCCGCCGTCCACCCGCAGCTCGGTCAACGGCGCTCCGCTATCGGCCTCCATCGCCGCCACCAACTCTCGCGTCTGGTAAGCCATGCTCTCGAGCGTCGCCCGCACAATCTCGTTTCGGCCCGTCGCCAGCGTCATCCCCGTTAAGCTTGCTCGCGCCGAAGCGTCCCAATGCGGCGCGCCCAGCCCCACAAAAGCCGGCACCAAATACACGCCCCCCGTGTTCGGCACCGACATCGCAATCTGCTCCGTATCCGGCGCCGACTCAATCAAACCCACTTTATCCCGCAACCATTGCACCGCCGCCCCCGCGATAAAAATGGAACCTTCCACCGCAAACTGCGCCGTCGCGTCGAGCCCCGCCGCGCGCGTCGCCAGTAATCGGTTCTTCGATACCGGCATCTCGGTGCCTGTGTGCAAAAGAGCAAAGCAGCCCGTTCCGTAGGTGTTCTTCGATAGCCCCTTCCGAAAGCAAGCCTGCCCCGCCAACGCCGCCTGTTGATCGCCCGCGATTCCTGCAATCGGAATCTCCACCCCCAGCACCGTCGCCGCCGCCATCCCGCAAATCCCGCTTGAAGGCACAATCCGCGGCATCATGCTCCGCGGAATCCGAAACACCCGCAAAAGGTCTTCGTCCCACTCGCCGCTCGCCAAGTCCATCAGCATCGTCCGCGAAGCGTTCGTCGGGTCCGTCACATGCGCCGTCCGGTCCGACAGGTTCCAGATCAACCACGAATCGATGTTCCCGAACAGCAGATCTCCCGCCTCCGCCCGCTCTCGTGTGCCCGGGGTATGGTCCAAAATCCATTCCACCTTGCTCCCCGAAAAATACGCGTCAATCACCAGCCCCGTCTTCGCCGCCACCCAAGCCCCGTCGCTCGACGCCGCCAGCGCTTTGCACCGCTCCGCCGTCCGTCGGCACTGCCACACGATCGCTGGTGCCACGGGCATCCCTGTATGCCGGTCCCAAACTACCGTCGTCTCCCGTTGGTTCGTTATTCCGATGGCGGCGATTTCGAGAGGCTGCGCGTCAATCTCGGCCATCGTCCGCCGCATGGCATCCAATTGCGCACTCCAAATCTGGCTGGCGTCCTGCTCGACCCAACCCGATTCCGGGTACCGGCAAGGCGTGGGAATCGCCGCCATGGCCAGCCGTTTCCCCTCCCGGTCATAAAGAGCCGCTCGGGCCGTCGTAGTTCCTTCATCAAGGGAGAGAATATAGCGCACCCGCCGATTATAATGGAGAGACATGTTCTTCAAGCTCGCCACCAAAAAAGTAACCACCTTTGCCGATCGCCTCGCCGCCGCCAAAGCCCAGGGCTTCACGGCCGAAAGCGTCGCCGGCGGGTATCTGATCACCCGCAAAGGCTGCGCCGCCCTCGTCAAAGAGATCGCCGATGGCCAAGCCGAAATCACCGAGCATGGCATTCTCAGCGGCAAGCAGGTCGCCCGT
>JBBRIO010000645.1:0-2717 GCA_038220855.1 Bryobacterales bacterium
TACCATCCCACCCAGAACCGTTCCGGAGCCCGCTGCGACATCTTCGATCACAACGTCAACGTCTACGGCCGCGACCCCCTCACCGGCTTCGCCCGCCGCGCCATCGATAACGTCGGCGTCCAATACGGCCTCGCCGCCCTCAACACCGGCGTCATCACCCCCGCCCAGTTCCTCGACCTCAACGACAAGATCGGCGGCTATGACAACGACGGCAACCTCGTCCCCGCCCGCGCCGTCGCCGACCCTCTCGCCCTCCGCGCCGCTTACCAAACCGGCCGCATCACCCACACCGGCCTCGGCCTCGCCCGCATCCCCATCATCGACGTCCGCGGCTATCTCGACCTCACCCCCCGCGGCGACGTCCATCTCAAATACCACTCCTACGCCCTCCGCGACCGCCTCCGCGCCGCCAACGGCACCACCGCCAACTACGTCATGATCACCGCCCCCAACCAAGGCCCCGTCGCCAACACAGTCGCCTCCTTCGCCATCGCCAAAATGGACGAGTGGCTCACGAAAGGCGCAAAGCCCGCCGACCTCGTCGACGCCTGCCACAGCCCCTCCGGCGAACGCATCGTCGAACCCCAGACCTTCTCCGGGGGCCGCTGCAACCAGCTCTATCCCACCTTCCCCCCGCCGCGCATGGTAGCCGGCGGCCCTCTCGCCAACAACATCTTGAAGTGCCAACTGAAGCCCATCGACCCCGCCGATTACCCCGCCGCCTGGGCCCCGGCCGACCGCAAACGTCTCGACGCCATCTTCCCCGCTGGCGTCTGCGACTGGAAGCAACCCGGCGTCGAACAGCAAAAACCCCTCGGCACTTGGCTCCGCTATTAAGGCTCCATCACCACGTGGGTCTCGTACCGATAGCTCAACGGCAGCATCTTGTCCATGCTCGTTCTCACGATCACTTGATAGGCCGCCGGGAACTTCCCGCCCATCCGCTGCCGCAGGTCCCGCAGCGCCTCGGCCGAGGTCAAAAAGTCCATCGCGCCCTGCACCCCGGCCGTATACGCGCCGACAATCGCGATCGTCCGCTGCTGACCCTCGCTCCCTTCGCTCGGCGCCACCGTCACCATCCCGTACGTCTCTACCAACGTATTCTGCCCGCCCCGCTTGGCGGAAAAGACCCGTCCTCCCGCCTTCTGCTCCACAATCGCGTAGTCACCCGTCGCCTCGTTGAACTGCAAGTGGAACGGTGCCTTGCTCAGCCAATGCCGCACCGCGTCGGAGTCCGAGGACCCGGCCAACAAAACCACATTCCTCCTCCGCATCGCGGCCAACGGGACCAGCCGCTCGGCCAACACCTGAAACGACGCCCCTGCGCTCGTCAGCAACCGCGCTCCCGCCGCCGCCCCCAACGCGTCCCCCAAGCCCACCGAGTTCGTCGTCGGCAGCAGATAGATCTTGCTGTCCGCCGCCGCGGGTCGCAGCTTCAAGTACCAATCCACCACGCTCGGCGGTGCCTCCAGCACCGGCTCTCCCGCCAACGGCTTCCAAATACCAGGAGCCTTGATCCCCCGCACCGGCATCTGCGGCGTCGTCGCCACGCAGATCAGGGCGTTCGCATCCGCCCGCAACAGCGGTCCCCAAGCTTCGTGCAGCACCGGGTCCAAGCCCGTTCCCCGCGCCGCCGCCCATCCCCAGAAACTCAACCCGGCCACCACCAGCCCCAAAGCAAACGCCATCCACGGCCGCGTCTCCCGCTTCGCCGCCACCTCCGCGAGGGGCACCACCACAGCGGGGATAATCGAGGTCTCCACCGGCTCCACCGGCGCGACCACGAATCGAGGCAGGTAGCTTCCCTTGACGAACTCCAGCCGAACCCGCTCTCCCGCCAGCTCCGTCCGATAGATCTCCTCCACCTTCCGGCGCAACGTATACGCCCGGTTCCTCACGGTCGAGTCTTCCCCCGGCGCATAGCCCGCCGGCAGCCCCAGCCCCTCCACCGCGATCTGATACTCGGTCAAGGTCTCCCGCTGGCCAGCAATCTCCTGCCGCACCAGATACGCCAACAGCCCCCGAAGCTGCTCGCTCCGTGACATCGCATGGCTGCGCAACACCGCCTCCAGCGCCGCCCGCTTCTGCTCTGCCGAAATGTGTCCTACCGCCTCTGCCATCTCGCCACCCTCGCTAGTGCTATGATTCTACATCGTTTGCCCTAGGTTTCGAAACGTTTACAAACAGTCCCCCACTTCACCCTCCCCCTCCGTCCTGCCAAACTATTCGCAGTCAAAGGTCTAATATGCCCCGTCGCTTACTTCACTTCACAGCACCCTTCTTCCTCCTCGCCGCCAGCGCCTTTCCGCAGGCGTTCACCGGCACCATCAACGGTGTCATCACCGATCCCAACGCCGCGATCGTCCCCGGCGCCACCGTTCGTATCCGGAACACCGATACCAACGACTCCCGCCAAACCGTCTCGTCCTCGGATGGGCGCTACATCTTCTCCCAAATCCCTCCCGGCGCTTACACCCTTCAGGTAGAAGCGAAAGGCTTCAAGCAGTTCTCGAGCAGCGCCTTCAACCTGCGCAGCAGCCAGTCCGCCGAAATCAACGCCGCCCTCGTTCTCGGTCAAATCAATGAGACCGTCGAGGTCCAGGCCGTTGCCACGCAACTCGATACCCAGACCGCCAACCAGTCCTTCACCCTGGAGCGCAAGCAGATGCTCGCTCTCCCCGCCAGCACCCGCAACCCCTTCGTCGCCGGCCAAGCCA
>JBBRIO010000646.1:0-2697 GCA_038220855.1 Bryobacterales bacterium
CGAGAGCAGTTGACGGCGAGGTAGGAACAAAGTCTGATTCTGCACTAAGGTCGACGTTGTTCCCGAGTAGGCACCGACCCAGAATTTCGCGGAACTGTTTAACGGCGGAGCGGGAAAATTCTGCTCGCCGTGCGGATCGACGAAGACGGGATAACTCTTGATGTTGGTCGTGCTCGTGTTCAGTCCGCCGGAGTAGGCGTCCCGACCGGTATTCGTGAGCGCGGGATTTGTGCCGGTCGCGATGTAGTTGTCCAGTGTGAGCAGATAGGGAGATACCGGACTGCCGACGGTCGTTCTCGGTAATCCCGGCGTCACATTGAACGGTGCCGATCGGGGTGTCGTCGCATTACCCACAAAGCGGTTGTAGGCCACGCTCGCCGAGTAGAACCCGCGGGCTTCGAGGTTGGGGTCATCCATCGGAGCGTAAAAGGGTTCGATGTTCGCGGTCGTGCTCGGAAACGGCACATTCGGGATCACCTGATGCCGCCAGGCTTGCCGCATGTGGGCGTCCGCACTGCGGGCAACCTGCGAAGTGCGGTCGTCGCGCAGAGCTTGACCGACCTGCATCGCCCCCAACGGGAAGAGTGTGAGCAGCGACAGCATCCCGATCGCCATCACGAACATGGCCACCAGCACTTCGGTGAGCGTTAAGCCGCGTCGGGCGTTGCGTGCGTTGCGGATCATGGCGTTCGCCTCACAGGTGGATCGAGTCGAGCATCACTTATAAACCGGAATTCAAGCCGTCCTTGGCGAACTGATAAGGGTCGTAGCCGGTGCTGGGTACCGCGGGCGGCGGGAACACCGGCTGCGTGCTGATCAGGCCTGTGCGGACGTTGAGGACAACCAGGGCCTGCTCGCCGGCGGCGTTGTACTCCGCTTGGCCGTCGACGCTGTTGCCGCTGCCGTCGAGCCGCGGATGCGGCACCTTGGAAGCATCCCGAACCCAGAGGACGATGATGTTCGACGGGTTGTTCCAGACCTGCCCACTACTTGTGAAGAGGATGTCGAAGTAGGTCCCCGCGGCATTGGCCGGATCCTGGATCGGCCGAATGCCGATGCTCGTGCTCGGGTTGAACGGGCCGGTATTGGGCGTGCCGGGCGGCATCGGCGCCGGGTTGGCCCAGTCGCGATAGCCTTCGAGCGTCGTGTAGGGGAGTGCCGTGAACGGAGGCACCGGGGCAGGGGAGGGCGGGTTCGGCAAGCCCGGCCGCCTGCCCGGCCGATAGTCGATGACGCAGCCGAAAGTCAGTTGCAGCGTCGGCTCGCCCAGCAATGGCCGCGGCACGCCTTGGAAGCCGTACTTGTAGGTGACCATGGTCACGCGGGCCGGTTGTCCCGGAGGCCCGGCGGGAACAGGTGACCCGGCGGCACTCAGGTCCGGATACTGTCCCGGAACCAGTTCCAGTTCACGGGCGAATTGCGGCGGGATGTCGACTTCCGTCGGCGTTGCACCACTGCTGGAGTGAGTGATGAGATTCGCATTCGCGGCAGTCAACGGCTTGATGGCTCGGATGAAAAAACTCTTGCCGAGTTCCGGCAGGGTCAGGGAGTCACCCACCGTCACCCGCTGATCGAACTCGGTCATGTCCGATGCGGCGGTGCCTGGGTTCCAGACGTTGCCTGCGACGATGCCGCTGACGAAGTAGATCTTCGTCGACGTGACCGTGGCCACCGGGTTCGGGTTGGCCATCGTCGCGGCCGGCAACGTGTACTGATAGGCGAACATGATCCGCGGGCCGCCGAAGTTCGCTTCCTGTGCCGGGTTCGGCACCCAGGCTTCGGGCGATTCGATGTATTGGGCTTCCGTGAACCCGCCGGCGGGGTTGCTGTAGAAGCGGACGCCGCGGGGGGCCTGATCGCGGATCGCCCGCTGCTTGCTGATCAGCAGCCATTGCGAGGTGCGGTCCGACGCGCTGATGACCTTCTGCGAGCCGAGCATGCCGGACTGCGAGATTCCCAGAGCCAAGGCGGCCAAGAGAATGATGAGTCCCATGACGACCAGCAACTCGACCAGCGTGTAGCCGCGTCGTACGGAAAAGGGTGCTGTGCGTTTCATGTCAGTTACCTCGGTCCCCTTCTCGGCGGGTGCGGTAGCTCAGCAAGTTGTCCGCCCCGGCATCGTCCGTACCCGTGAGCATGGTGGTCGCGGTGCCGAGCAGCTTGTTCTTGCCGGCGGAGATCAGAGTGGGAAGGAAGTTCTCGTTGGGGAAATCGCCCGTCGCCTTGTACCCGAGGGCGCCGAGGACCAGCTTTTTGCCGTTCAAGGTCCAGGTGTTTCCGGTGCGGGCGATCAGTTTGCCGGTCGGATCGAGCGGGTTCTTGACGACGAAGTTCGCGATGACCGGAGGAACCGCGTTGCTCGCATTCTTGACGGTTGTGGCCCGCAGAAACGGTTCGGCGTCGATTTCAGGACTCGTGGCGTGTCGGCGGAAGATCATCGGGTCGCCCCAGGAATCCTTGAAGCAGTTCGAACCCGTATTGCCGGTGCCGATCGGTTGCATCTGATTCTGAATGCCGTCAGTCCCCAGAGCGTTGCCCGAATTACCTGTGTTGGCGATCGCCGCACAGATCAGAACCGCCGACTGTTGATCGGTTGTGAGCGAGGCATTGGCCGGGTCGTTGGCGATGGTTTCGAATATCTTGCGCGGCTTCAACTCGACGCCATTGAGGATGATCGTCCGCTTGGCTTCCAGGAAC
>JBBRIO010000647.1:0-2647 GCA_038220855.1 Bryobacterales bacterium
GACGGTGGGGGAGTCGGAGCCTAGTAGGAGGGCTGGGAGGCGGGGGGTGAGGGCGTGGAGCATACGTTGGCCGAGGTCGCCGGGAGATTGGAGGGCGAGGGAAACGTTTGGGGTGTTGAAATCGTCTGTGAGGATGTCTAAGTGCAGTTCACATTCCGCAAACTTTGGGAGTCGGGCGAGCATCGTATGGACGAAGAGTTTGTGGAGTTCGGCTGCTTGTTGGGGGCCGATTCCAGCGGCGAGACGAGTTTTGACACGGCCTGGCACCGGAGCCTTCGCGAAGAGCAAGATGACGGGGGGCATGGGCAGATTGTAGAATAGCGGTTTAGATCGAGTGAGGAGTTTGGATATCCATGACTATCAGTAAGCGCTTGTTTGCCTTGACGATTCCGGCGATTTTAGTGGCAGGAGCGGCGATGGCCGCGGATGCCAAGAAGGGCCAGGAAGTATTTGAGAATTCGGCCTGTATGGGCTGCCACAACACGGACACGGACGAGAAGCGCGGGAACGCGCCGGCTCTGAAGGCCTTGTACAAGAAAGAGGGGATGACCGAGGCTAAGGTCGTCGATAAGATTAAGAAGGGTGGCAACGGGATGCCGCCCTATGAAGAGCAGTTGGAGAAGGATCAGTTCGCTGACCTTTTGGCCTATTTGAAGACTCTGTAGTCCTGGTAAATATTGGGGCGAGTTGACGTTAGGTCCGCTCGCCCGGTATTCTATTAGATGTTCGCCCGACGCGACCCCATCGTCTAGCCCGGCCTAGGACACCGCCCTTTCACGGCGTCAACGAGGGTTCGAATCCCTCTGGGGTCGCCAACATTAAAAAAATTGTATACACTCAAGATCACCATGTGGTCTTGGGCTTTTTTGTTTTTGGCGATCGTTCCTGAGTTCGAGCGGGATGTTGCTCCGATTTTGTCGGCTAACTGCGCGGCTTGCCACGCAGGGGCGGCGAAGGCGAGCGGGTTCTCGGTGGATAAGCTGGCACTCGTGATGGCCGGCGGGAAAAAGCACGGAAAGGCCGTCGTCGGTGGACATCCGGAACAGAGCGTGCTGATCCAGATGGTCAAGGGCAGGCTGGCTCCGCAGATGCCGATGGGGAAGCCTCTGGCCGCGAAAGACGTCGAAATTTTAGAAGCCTGGGTGAAGGGTCTGCCGACCGATGCGCTGACAGCGAAGACAACTTGGCGGTGGCCTTACGAGAAGCCGGTGAAACCGAAGGGGAGTTCGGTCGACGAGTTTGTGGTGGCGAAGTTGAAGGAGAAAGGGCTGGGATTGGCGCCGGCGGCGGATCGGCGGACCTTGGCTCGACGCGCTTATTTTGACTTGATCGGGCTGCCTCCGACGGCGGAAGAGACGGCGGCGTTTGTTGCGGAAGGGGATTTTCCTAAGCTGGTGGAGAAACTGCTGGCGGATCCGCGGTATGGAGAACGCTGGGGCCGGCACTGGTTGGACTTGGCTCGCTATGGGGAGACGAGCGGGTTAGAGGGGGACGGGGCGATTGGGAATGCCTGGCGATATCGGGATTGGGTGGTGGAGGCGTTCAATCGGGATTTGCCGTATGACCAGTTCATCCTGCAACAGTTGGGGGGGGCGGACGAACATTCGAAGTCGCGGAATAACTACGCACCGAACATGCAGGGGCATGTGGCGTTGGGGTTTTTGCGGCTTGCTCCTTGGGACAGGTCGAACCTGGTGGCGGATGAGGTGCGGGCTAACTATCTGGCCGAGGTGACGGCGGCGACGAGTTCGGTGTTTCTCGGGCTGACCGTTGGCTGCGCTCGTTGCCACGACCATAAGTACGACCCGATTCCGCAGAAGGACTACTATCGCTGGCAGGCGTTTTTCAACACGGTGCAGGTGGAGAACGTGACGGTGCCGTATGCCGATGAGGATTTCGCGGCGAAGGCGGCGGCGAAGATCAAGGAGATCGAGGCGCGGCTAAAGGACGGGCCGGAGAAGGCGGCGCGGGACGCATACGAGAAGCAGATGCTGCCCCGGTTGATTGCCAAGCGGCGGGAGTTGGCAGCGGGTAAGACGCTGACGGATCTGCGGCTGGAGATGCGACGGAAGGAGGCGAGCCAGTTCTCGAAGGCAGAGCGGCGGGAGTATGCGCTGGTGCGAGAGGACGCGGATCGGACGGGCGACCCCGAGGAGAAGGACGCCTTGGATGCTCTTGAGAAGCGGCTGATGGAGCGGTTGCGGCTGGAGCCGGCGCGGTTTGAGGTGCTGGATGTGGAAGATCTGCGGAAGGAGATGGGGAACCGGCAGTCGAAGGTGTTCAGCGAGGCGGAGCGGGATCAGCATGGGGATTTGAGTGAGGCGCTGGACGTTTGGCGGCGGCGGTTGGGCCGATGGCAGCCGGTGACGCTGACGGTGAAGAACGTGCCGGGGCCGCCGAACGGGCCGGCGATTGCGCCGGTGCGGGTGCTGTTGCGGGGCGACTATCGGTTGCCGGGTGAGCCGGTGGAGGCGGGGTTTCCGACCGCGTTTACGGGGAAGGCGGAGCCGGCGGTGATGGAGATCGACCGGTATCGGCAGTTCCCGACGCGGGGGCATCGGTTGACGCTGGCGAAGTGGATTGCGAGCAAGGAGAATCCTCTGACGGCAAGGGTGATGGCGAACCGAATTTGGCAGTATCACTTCGG
>JBBRIO010000648.1:0-2626 GCA_038220855.1 Bryobacterales bacterium
GGCGGTACAGGCGATGATGGGGACGGCGGCCATGGACGGAATTTGCCGCATGCGGCGGGTTGTTTCGAGGCCATCGATTCCGGGCATTTGGAGATCCATGAGGACGACATGGAAGGTGGCGTTTTGGGCGGCATTGAGGGCCGCTTCTCCGTGGGGAGCGATGGTGACGTCAAAACCCCGGCGTTCGAGCAGAGTTTTCATGAAGCGCTGCGCTACGGAGTTGTCTTCTACGACGAGAATCCGCCGGGAGGTAGCGACGGTGGGTTGTTCGAGCAGTGGGGAGGGCGTCTCGCTGGCCTTGGCGCTGACCGGGATCGAGAAGGTAAATAGGCTTCCTTGACCCGGATAAGATTCAACGCGCAAATTGCCGCCCATGGCTTCAGTGATCTGTTTGGCGAGCGGGAGACCCACTTTCAGTCCGGGCGAATGGGCGGAGAGAGGGTTTTCGATGCCGCTACCGCCGGAAAACAGGGTTGGTAGATGACATGGTTCGATGCCCGGGCCGGAATCGCGGACCGAAACCGTGAGCCAGACTCGGCCATCAATGTGGGGAGCGGCGCTGGCGATGACTTCAATTTCGCCGGTGACGGTGAATTTGATCGCGTTCGAGAGCAGCACATCCAAGACCTGGCGAACCCTGTGGGGATCGGACAAGGCGACTTCCGGAAGCTGCGGGTCCAACAACAAACTGAGATGGAGACCGCGGCTGCGTGCTTTCGGTTCACGGGCCGCTACGGCGGCTTGCAACATCTCCGCCGGTCGAAACTCGGAATAGGTATGGCCGGAGGCGCCGCTGGTCAACGAAGAGTACTCGATGGCGTTGGTGAGCGATTCCAGCAGGAGTTCAGCGCAGGAGCGCGACGAACTAACGTAATCTAACTGCTCCTCGCTAAGGGGGGTCTCGGTCAACAGATCCAACATGCCGAGGATGCCCGTTAACGGGGTGCGCAGTTCGTGGTTCAGATTGGCGAGGAAGTTTCGCTTGATCCGGTCGACATTATGGTTGTCGGTGTGACTGATCGGAACCGGATTTTGATTTTCTGGAACTGCTAGGAGTTCAGCCGTCGCCATAAGTTTACTATCGGCGAAAATTTGGAGAAGGATTAGCTTTTTTGTTTCAGAATTCGCCGTATTCTAACCCATACGGGGTAGGCCTAATCCGTAGGGGTCGCCGTCGCCACCCGGTGTACCATGTTGACTAGGCGACGGTAAGGGATTCCTCCGAGGCTATCGAGAGGCAACCATTCGCCGTCTCGCCAACTGGAGTAGTACCACCGAGCTAAGAGTGCCAAATGCTCCTGGCGTTCGCTAATGGGTGCTTTGGTGGGCATCGGTGATTCGAGGACCTCGCGAAGGCGGCGATCGAGCGAGACGGGTTTATCTGCGGCCATCTCTTGGGCCAAGGGAAAGCGGATGGCGGGTTGCCAAGCGCCGGCGAGCAGGGGCCGCAGTTCGACGGCGCGTTCCTCGACCGAGGGGGTGACGGCGATGCCGTGCGCGGCCTCGATGGGCATGGCGACTTCGTCGATCAGTTTGAGAGTCGCTCCGATCTTGTCGAGCCGCTGGTGCTGGCGGGCGGCCTCTTCAAACTCCATCTCGGCCGAGAAGCGATCGCGCGACCGTTCGACGACGTCGAGCAGGGAGCGGCCTCCGCTGACGAGAAAATCGGTTACCCGCCGGACCTCGCTGGCGTAACCTTGGGGGGAAACGGCGGCTTGGCAGGGCCGGAGGCAGTGGTTCATCTCCCCGTACATACAGCCCGGGTGATCGGCGGCCGGGAGCAGGTCTTCCGAGCAGCGGCGGAGTTGAAAGTGTTCGAGGACCGAGGCCTCGAAAGCTTCGGCGCTGGCGCGGGAACGGAAGGGGCCATAGTGGACGCCCGACTTGGTGAGGCGGGTCGAGACGGTCGTCCGGGGGAACTCGTTGGTCGAAAGTACTTTGACGTAACTTGGCATGCGCAGTTTTGTCAGCTTCAGATACGAATCGGGATAGTGTTGCCGGGCGAGTTGGTAGAGGGTGAGGGAGGATTCCAGGCGGGACGCGGTGGGCCAGAATTCGAGGGCGGTGGCTATTTCTGCGAACATTCCCAGGCGCAGGAGGCGGCGGACGCGTCGACCGAGGAGGGCGGTTCGGGCTAGATAGGGCGGTCCTTGCCGCATCGCCAGCGCGAAGACGGCGGGGGACTCTGGCAGGCGGGCCAGAAAGTCGTCGCGATCTGGGCCGATAGGGGGAAGCAGCATGGTCAGCGTCGGAAGAACGAGTAGTATTCGGTATCGGTGAAGGGTTTGACCTTCGCTATTGCCATGTTCTCATTGACGCGTTCGGCTTTGCTCATGCCGATGAGCGAGGTGGTGACGCCGGGGGTGGAGCGGGCGAACTGGATGGCGCGCTGCGCCTGGGTTGGCAGGCTGTCGGAGAACTTGTTGAGGAAATCGTCGGGCAGACCGCTGGCTAAGCGGCCTTGGAGGAGGGTGGCGGAACCGATGACGGTGATGCCGAAACCGTCGGCGGCCTCGACGAGGGGGATCGGGGGACGGTCGCCGTTGTGCTGGTTCCGGGCCGAGATCGCTTCGTTCATCGAATAGTTCACGGGCAGTTGGACAAAGCGGAAATGATGATTGGGCCC
>JBBRIO010000649.1:0-2610 GCA_038220855.1 Bryobacterales bacterium
TTCAACCCGCTTTCGGCCATCGCCTTCCCTCACATCGCGATTTTTTGCTTGACCGCGCGCAAGGTGACGCAGTTCAAGCGGACAGTGATCTTTTACCCCATCTGCATCCTGCTCATCTGGCTGCCGTGCGTTTACCTCGGGGTGGCGGCCAACCAAGCCACGGAGATCCCCGCGATTGAAGCCAAGATCGAAGCCCGCGCCGCGACGGGCCGCCCGGTTCCGGGCGACGATGTGATGCTGCAGCTTCTGAATCGCTATGCCCCGGGTTGGATCGCCGGGCTGCTCGGCGCGGGCATCATGGCCGCTGTCATGGCCAGCGATTCGCAGATTCTGGCGTTGTCGACGATGTTCACCGAAGACATTTTTGCCTTTTATGGCGGCAAGGCCAAGTTTGGCGAAAGCGCGCAGATTTTTACGGGCCGGCTGTTCGTGGTCCTGGTGACGGCGTTCGCCTATTTCACGGCGCTGAACGCGAAAGTGGCCATTTTCGATCTCGCGGTGCAATATGCTTTCGCCGGCTATGCCGCCATGTCGCCTCTGTTTGTCGCAGCGCTATGTTGGCGCGGCTCGACCAAGTGGGGCGCCCTCGCCGCTACGCTGTTCATCTCTGCCGCCACGGTCGCGTTGTACTTCCTGCCGCGCGGCTTCACGGTGGCTGGCTTTGCTCCCGTTGTGCCGATGACGGTCATCTCCGCCGCCCTCGTTTGGGGCGTCTCTCTGTTGACGCCGAAACCATCGGCGGCCACAATTCATCGATACTTTCCTCCAGCCTCGGTATAATCACCCCTATGTCCTCTTCCAGCAAGCTCACGCCGATCCAGTGGTTGATCTGCGCCGTGGCCGCCCTTGGCTTCGCTTTCGATATCTACGAACTGCTCGTTCTTCCTCTGATCGCCGGGCCGGCCTTGGCGGAACTCGGCCACCTGAAACCGGGTACCCCGGAGTTCAATAGATGGATTGGACTCCTCTTCTTCGTCCCCGCCTTCGCCGGCGGTATTTTCGGCATGGTCGGCGGCTATCTCACTGATCTCTGGGGCCGGCGTTCGGTGCTCGTCTGGAGCATTTTGATCTACGCGGTGTCCGCGCTCGCCGCCGGATTCGCTACCTCGCTCGAACAGCTTCTCTTCTTCCGCTGCACAACGTTCATTGGCGTTTGCGTTGAATTCGTCGCCGCCGTAGCTTGGCTCGCCGAACTCTTCCCCGATGCGAAACAGCGCGAAAACGTCCTCGGTTACACGCAAGCCTTTTCCTCGATCGGTGGCCTGCTGGTAACCGGCGCCTACTCTCTCGCTGTCTCCTGGGCTCCCAGCTTGCCCGCGATTTACGGAGGCCACGAGGCTTGGCGCTACACGCTGATTTCCGGCGTCCTGCCGGCTATTCCGCTGATGATCATCCGGCCTTTCTTGCCCGAATCGCCGTTGTGGGCCCAGAAAAAGGCCGCCGGTACGCTGCGTCGTCCGAGCTTCGCGGCGCTGTTTACCCCGCAATATAACCGCACCACCTGGGTCACGATGATCATGTACGCCGCCAGTTACGGGGCCGCTTTCGGGGCGATTCAGCATCTGCCGCGGATCGTTCCGGGCTTGGCCGAAGTCCTGCCGCTCGCCCGCCCATTGCAGCAAAAGGTTGTTTCCAACGTCCAGTTTTATCAGGAGATCGGCGGCTTGGTTGGCCGCGTGCTGCTCGCCTTCCTGGCTATCCGCATCGTCAGCCGCGTGAAACTTCTCCGCATCTTCCAAATCCCCGGCCTGTTCCTGGTGCCGCTCGTGTTCTTCAACTCCATGAACCTTTCGGTGGACGTCCTCAAGTGGGGCGTCTTCGCCGCCGGACTTTTGACCGTGGCCCAGTTCAGCTTCTGGGGCAACTACCTGCCGCGCATGTATCCCACCCATCTGCGAGGGACCGGCGAAAGCTTTGCCGCTAACATCGGCGGGCGGATGCTCGGCACCTCGGCCGCCCTGCTCACCACCACCTTGGCCAATTACACACCGGGTGCCTCCCCGGCTGCTAAGCTGGCCGTCGCGGCCGGCTGCGTCGCGGCGCTTGTCTATGTCATCGGCGTCACGGGCAGCTTCTTCCTGCCAGAGCCGCCGGAAAAACTGCCAGAATAGTAGTTTGCAGAAGTTTTTCGTTCACAATTTCGGATGCCGCGCCACCCAAGCCGACGGCGCGGCCCTCGAGTCGATGCTCGAACAGCGCGGCCTGTCCAGTGCGCCCGAAGCCCGCTCGGCGGACCTCGTCGTGCTCAATACCTGCACCGTCACCGCCAACGCTGACGCCGATGTCCGATCCATGGTCCGCAGTGTGCATCGCGACAACCCCGCGGCCCAGATCCTGCTCACCGGCTGTTACGCTCAGCGTGCCCCCGAAGAGTTGGCCGCTCTGCCCGGAGTCACCTGGGTGATTGGCAATTCGCACAAGACGCAAATTCCCGATATTGTCGCCGAATCGCTCACTCCGTTTCACGGCCAGATCCACGTCGGGGATATCTTTGCCCAGCACGATTTTCTCTCCGCGCCGATCGAGGACGCCGCCGGTGATCGCGCTCGCCCCAACCTGAAAATTCAAGACGGCTGCAACAATCGCTGTTCGTTTTGCATCATCCCGTTC
>JBBRIO010000650.1:0-2600 GCA_038220855.1 Bryobacterales bacterium
CCAACCGCCAACTCACGATCTCATCCTCACTGCGCTCGAAGCCCTCGCCACCCCCGAAGGCGGTCACCGCTATTTTCGCCCCGACGGAGTCGCCGCGTGAAGCCCTGTATTACCCGACGAGCGCTTCTCCCCGCCGCCGCCGCGCTGGCCTCATGCCAAAAATCACCGGAGCCGATTCCCTTCGCCGGAACCTCCCCCGTCGCCGTACTCAAAGCCAAAAACTATCAGGAAGACCTCGTCACCCACATCCTCACTGGCATCCGGCTCTGCGGTCTCCAGGTGAAAGACAAGCGCGTTGTTTTAAAGCCCAACCTCGTCGAGTTTGACGCCGCCACCTCCATCAATACGGATGTAGCGCTGGTTGCTGCCGCCCTCCACGCATTCCGCTCTCTCGGGGCCGCCTCGGTCACCATCGCTGAAGGTCCGGGCCACCGCCGCGATACCTTCGGCCTCGCCGACGAAGCCGGCTATTGGAAGGGCGTCAAGGACTTTGAAGACAATTTTGTCGACCTGAATCGCGACGACGTCAGCCCCATCAAAAACTTCGCTGGTCAAGCTCAATTTTTCTTCCCCAATACCGTCCTCGCCGCTGATCTCATCGTCTCCATGCCCAAAATGAAGACCCATCACTGGGCCGGGGCCACCCTCTCGATGAAAAACTTCTTCGGCCTCGTTCCCGGTGCCATCTACGGCTGGCCTAAAAATACCCTCCATCAAATCGGAATCCCCGAATCCATCGTCGCCCTCAATCGCCAATTCCGTCGGACCTTTGCCATCGTCGATGGCATCGTCGGTATGGAAGGGAACGGACCCATCCAGGGAACGCCCAAAAAGGCTGGCGTCTTGGTCTTTGGCAAAGACCTCGTTGCGGTCGACGCCACCTGCTGTCGCATCATGGGCATCGATCCGGCCAAAATCGAATACTTGAACATGGCCGTCGACCTCGGCGCTACGAACCCAGCTCAAATCCAGCAACGCGGCGAGAACGCAGCCGCTGTTCGAACGAATTTCCAGCTGTTCCCTGACAGCGCTCTGCGCCTCGCCTAGAAACACGCAATCCCCTAGCCGGTCACCCGAGCCACCACTAAGGTCATATCGTCATGCTGCGGCGCCCCCGCCGCAAAGGCATCCGCCCCTTCCATAATCGCCGGAATCAACTCGACCACCCCCGTCTGGCGCCGGTCCTTTACCCATTTCGCCAGCTCCTCCTCCCCCCACTCCTCGTCCATGCTGTTCATCGCCTCGCTAATGCCGTCGGTGAACCCAATCAGTAAGTCACCCACGGCTAAGGTAATCTGGCTCTGCTCATAATGAGCCGGGCCAAACAATCCCACCACCGGCCCTCCCGCCTCTAAGTGGATCCACTCCTCCCCCCTGAGAATCATTGGCGGATTATGGCCGCCGTTCACGAAGTTCAACTCCTTCGTAGACGGATTATACTCCCCGTAGAAAAACGTAGCGTATCGATTACTCGGTGATAGGTCAAAAATCAACTTATTCAAGTTCGACATCAACGAGGCTAAGTCCCGATTCCCCGCCATCGTCTGCCCTCGCAGCGACGCCTGCAAACTCGCCATCAGCAAGGCCGCCGGAATCCCTTTACCCGACACATCGCCAATCGCAATCCCGAATCGCCCATCGGCCAACGGCAAGAAATCGTAATAGTCCCCGCCCACCCCGCGCGCCGGCCGGCAATACCCTGCATACTCCAACCCTGCAACCGGCGGCAGCTTTTGCGGGAATAGCCGCTCCTGCACCTCCCGCGCAATCTCCACCTCCCGGCTCATCATCATTCGCTGGGCCACCTCGTTCGCCACCGAAGCCGTCAACCGCGCATTGTCCAGCGCCAGCCCCGTTTGCGTCGTAACCGACTTCAGTAACCGAATGTCGTTCGTCGTATAGGGCTCCTCACTCCGCTTCGGACCCAACGCGACAAACCCCAACAATCGTTCTTGACCCTGCAACGGAAGCAGTAACTCCGACTTACTGGCGATAAGCCACTCCCGATCCAACTCCCCCACCGGCTCTCGGAACAGCCAGGACCCTTTTTCCTCCCAATAAATGGACAAGGGCGTTCCGGACTTTCCGAGCGCTGCCACCAATCCCGGTGGAGCGGCCGCTCCCGTCGCCGGATACACCGGAACGAACCCACCCTCCTCCAGCACAATCACTAACTCCTTCACATGCAGCGCCGCCGCCACCCTCCGGCCTACCGTCTCCACGAGCGGCTTCGTCTCGACGAGTTTTCTCACGTCCTCCCCCAGCCCCGCCAGTAACTGCTCCGCGTCGTAAGCCTCTCGAAAGAACCGCCGGTCAATCGCCCTCTTGGCCCAGTTCGCTCCCCGCCGCAGCAACAACACCGCCGTCACCCCACCCGCCACCAATTGAATAATCTTGGGCCGGTTGTTCTTTGGATCTTCCGCCAACCGCAGTACCGTCAAAACTATTGCGATGCTGATAGCAACTTGGACCAGCCGCATCCCTCGTTGGGCAAACGCGTACTGCAAGCCCTGACGGATCACGACCCCCACTCCAAATGCCCGCTGCACCAACACCACATAGGCCAACGTCAATGGAAACCCCGCCATCATCACGATACC
>JBBRIO010000651.1:0-2573 GCA_038220855.1 Bryobacterales bacterium
CAACGCCGTGGCCATCGCCGCCGCCCTCCTCAACGCTGGTGCGGATGTAGATTCGCTCGCCGCTCTTTACGGCGGGGAGTATTCGACCATGAGCCTGCTGGTCTCGAGCCACCATCCAGCCACAGCGGGCGTTCAGGTCGCGCTCGTTGACCTCCTCGTCGCCCACGGCGCAACGGTTACCGACTTGGGCACCGGGAATTGGGCTTCCCCTCTCGATACCGCCCTGGTGTTCGGCTACCGCGCCGCCGCCGCACTCGGCTTGGCGGCTCAGTCCGGTTAGGTGGAAACCACCGGTCTCTTGCTCGACGCCGGCGAAGATCCCAACCGCCTCAATCCGCCCGGCACCCACGGCCACACCCCGCCAATTCATCAGGCCATTTGGTATGGGCTCTTGAAGGTGGTCCGGCTCCTCGTCGAACGCGGCGCCCGCATCGATATTGTCGACACGGTTTTCCACAACACCCCGCTCGGCTGGGCCCGGTACGGTGGCCAGCAGGCGATCGTCAAATATCTGGAGTCGCTGCCGATTCACTCTACTGTCAACCGTACGCGATAACATACTAAGGCATGTTCAAGATACTGCTCTCGCTTCTGCTCTCTTCGTTTGCCTTCGCCCAAGCCCCGGTGGGAACAATCGCCGGCACCGTGTTTGACGAATCGGGCGGGGTCGTCCGCGCCGCCGCCGTCCGCATCACTAACGTGGAAACGGGCCTCAGCCGCGAACTCAAGTCCAGCGCCGAAGGTCAGTTCAGCGCGCCCGCGCTCCCCGCCGGTCGCTACGAAGTCCGCAGCCAACTCGCGGGTTTCCGCCAAACCGTTCGCGAGGCTACGGTCGCCGTCGGCAGCACCACCACCGTCGATCTGAAGATGCAAATCGGTGCCGTCACCGAAGTCGTTACCGTCGCCGCCGCAAACTCGCAGATCGCCTACGACAGCCATAAAGTCGACGGCGTCGTCGGACGCACCCAAATCGAATCCCTGCCCCTCAATGGCCGCAGCTTTTTGCAGTTGGCGTTCCTTGAACCCGGCGTCTCCGTCGGCAGCCAGAGCTTGGCGCAATACAACGCCCAGTTCGGCGTCTCCGTGCTCGGTGCCAGTTCAGGCAAAACCGCCATCACCGTCGACGGCGGCAACGTGCGCAACCCCCTCGAAGGCGGGTCCGCCCAGAACTTCTCGCAGGAGGTCGTCGAAGAGTTTCAAATCTCCACCGCTAACTTCGACCTATCCACTGGCATCGCGGCGAGCGGCGCCATCAACATCGTCTCCCGCTCCGGAGGGAACGATTTCCACGGCGGCGCCTACTTCTTCTTCCGCGACAACAATCTCTCCGCCTACCCCGCCCTCCGCCGCAACGCCTTCGCCCCCAACCCCTTCTTCGCCCGCCGCCAAAGCGGGTTCCTCGTCTCCGGGCCCATCAAGAAAGACAAGCTGTTCTTCTTCTTCAATATGGAGAACAACAATCAGGACGCTGTCGTCACCGTCCAACCCGACTCGCCCTACTTCGCCGGCCTCGCCCAAAACGCGTCCAACCCCTACAACGGCCGGCAAATCAGCGCCAAGTTCGACTATCGACTGAACACCAAACACAACCTCTTCGCCCGCTACTCGCACGATGGCAACAACGGCTTCGGCCCCCGCAGCGGCTCTCCGCTGCCTTCGAATTGGCTCGTCAACCGGAACTGGGCCGACCAGAGCATCCTCGGCGTCACCAGCACCCTGAGCGCCTCACTCGTCAATGACTTCCGCTTCGCCTACCAGTATTGGAACAACCGCAATCTCCACCCAACGTCGAAAGAGTGCCCGGGCTGCCTCGGCCTCGGGCTGCCCGAAATGTCAGTCGTCGGCACCAACGTCCGCTTCGGCAACACTTCGAACGCTCCCCAAGGTCGCGACATTCGCCGCTACAATCTCGTCAACAACATGACCTGGCAGCGGGGAACCCATCGCATGCGCTTCGGCGGCAGCTACGAAAACATGCCCTTCACCGGCTTTTGGGCCTTCGGCGATCCGGCCGCCGGCCAGGTCTGGGGCCCGGACATCATGGTCGCTAATCGCATCCCGCTGGCCGCCTTCGGCCTGCCCTCGCAATTCGTTACCAACGCCGATGTTTTGAAGCTTCCGCTCGCCGTTTTCGCGATGGGCATCGGAGACCCGTCCCAGCCGCCCCCCTTCAATCGCGATCAAGCCGGCAATAACCGGCGATATCATTTCTTCTGGCAGGATACGTGGAAAGTCAACAAGAAACTAACCCTTAACTACGGTCTCGCCTGGCAGTTCGAATCGACCTTAGTCAATGGGGACCTCAGTAAGCCGGCCTTACTCGCCCCCATCATGGAAAGCCTCAACCCCACCAAACCGACTTATACTAACTGGAGCCCCTCGCTAGGGTTTGCGTGGAGCCCGTTCAACAACAATAAAACCGTCATCCGCGGCGGAGGCGGGTTCTATTACGACACGACCGAGCTTTCCCAACGCCTCGGCGAACGAGCCGCCATCGGCCCCGTCGGCAACGGCCGCCAGCAGATCGGCGGGCAAAGCGTCGGCAACCCCACGGCCGGCATCATCAACCCCAT
>JBBRIO010000652.1:0-2531 GCA_038220855.1 Bryobacterales bacterium
CGTTTCGGCGGACCACTTTACCCGCGACGTCAGCACGGGCTTTCACGTCACCCATGACGACGCCGAACGGCTGAAGGTTGAATATGGCTGCGCAATCCTGGGATTAACCGCGGACAACACTTACATTGAAGTCCCGTCGGCGGAGGGTCGACCGGCCCGGGAGGCCCCGCGGCGGGAATTGAACGATATGCTCGAAGCCCGGGCGCAGTTTCTGTTCGAGTATATTCAACGCAAGGTGATTGAAGCCGATATGGATCGGGCGCTGCTCGAAGGCATTGTGCTTTGCGGCGGAGGGGCCCGGCTGAATGGCATGTGCGACGTCGCCGAACTGGTTTTAAATTGCCCGGCTCGCAACGGGCTTCCGGTGGGGATCCAGGACTGGCCCAGCCGGCTGAACAATCCGAGTTGGACCACGGCCGCGGGCCTGGCCATGTACTCCGGCCGCTTGAAACAACACCGCGACGGGCGCAAGCCCCGCCCCCCTTTTCTTAATCTTTTAATGCGCTAAGCGCGGAAGGTATCGCCATGTCAGAACTCAAGTTTCAAATTCAGGAAGAGGTCGAAATCGGCACTCGCATCAAAGTGATCGGCGTGGGCGGAGGCGGTTGTAATGCCGTTGCGCGCATGATGAACGCAGGATTGCAGGGCGTAGAATTTTACGTCCTCAACACCGACATGCAGGCGCTGCAGGCTTCTCCCGTGCCCAATAAGCTTCCCATCGGGGCGAAGATCACGAACGGCCTGGGCGCGGGAGCGAACCCGGAGGTCGGCCGGCAAGCGGCGATGGAGGACACCAATCGCATCATCGAGATCCTCGAGGACGCCGACATGGTTTTCATCACCTCTGGTCTGGGCGGTGGGACGGGCACGGGCGCAACGCCGATCGTCGCGTCGCTGGCGCGGGAATTGGGGGCGTTGACGGTGGCGGTGGTCACCAAGCCGTTCAGCTTCGAAGGACCCCGCCGAATGAAACAAGCCGAGCAAGGCTTGGCCGAGATCGCGGGCGTCGTCGACACCGTAATCTCGATCCCCAACGACAAACTTTTGAAATTGGCCGGAAAGAACACAAGCTTCCAGGAAGCGCTGCAGATGGCCGACGACGTGTTGCGTCAAGCCGTACAAGGCATCGCGGACATCATCACGACACCCGGCATCATCAATCGGGACTTCTCTGATATCCGTGCCATTATGTCCGGCATGGGTTACGCCATGATGGGCACGGCGACGGCCACGGGCGAAGATGCGGCCATCGAAGCCGCTCGACAGGCGATCAATTCTCCGTTGCTGGAAGAGGGCGGCGTGGAAGGAGCGCGCGGCATCCTGATCAACATCACGGGTTCGAGCCGCCTGGGCCTGCTCGAGGTCAGCGAGGCTTGCACGTTGGTTCGCGAGGCGACCCAGAACGATGACGTCCAGATCAGCTTTGGGGTGGTCGCCGACGAGAGCATGGACGAGACGGTGAAGCTGACGGTGATCGCAACCGGCTTTGAACGGCAGACGCTACCCCAGATTCAACGGCGGAAGACCCCGGGATCGCAGCCGGTTGCGGTGGACCCGGCGCTGTTTATAGAACTGCCCACGCCGCCGCCGCCGATTGCGCCGATGGAGCGGGAGCCGTTTTCAGAGACCGAAACGGACACGCCGGAGGCGGAATGGGTAGCCCCGCCGCAAGAGGCAGAACCGGCCGCGGCAGAAGCGCCGAAGCCGGTCGATCCGTTCGACGATGTCGATACTCCGGCCTTCCTCCGCCGCGAACGCAGGCTGTTCCGCTAACGCAAGACCCGTTCAAAAAACGCAGCAATTTGTGCCAGGTTCTCCGCCCTATGGAAGGCCGGCCCACCGTGGCCGGCTCCGTGAAAAGTGGTCATTTCCACCGGCACGCCGGCCTTCTTCAGCGCATCGCGTAGAAGTTCGCTTTGTTCGATCGGGACGAGCGGATCGGCGTCTCCGTGCTGAATGAGGAAGGGCGGATCGTCTTTGGTAACGTAGGAAATCGGGTTGGCCTTTTCGGCCAATTCCGCGTTCTGCTGAACGGGCCCGCCGATGAGCCGCGCCTCCGGAGCCTCGGGCGAATCGTGATCCATGCGCGAGGGATACATCGACATGCGGCGCAAGGCGGTGGGCCCGAACCAATCGACCACGGCTTGGACCTTGTCCTCTCCTTCCCCGATGGTTCCGAGTAGAGCGACCAGATGGCCGCCGGCGGAAGATCCCCAGACACCGATGCTGGTTCCGTCGTAACCGTATTTGCTTGCGTTTTTGCGCAGAAAACGAATGGCGGCGCGACAATCGTCAATCTGAGCAGGCATCGGCGCGACTTGGCTCAGGCGGTACCGAATGCTCGCTGCCGCAAAGCCCTTCGGAACAAGTCGCAGCGAAGGAGCGTTTTCCTTCGATCCATTCTCCCAGGCACCTCCGTGAATCCAGACGACCAGAGGCGGCGGCTTCACAGCCATCGACTTCGGGACGAACACATCGAGCAGCAGACCGGGAGCGTACTCCACATTCAAGTGCGACTCAATACCCTCTGG
>JBBRIO010000653.1:0-2526 GCA_038220855.1 Bryobacterales bacterium
CGCTGGCTTGTTCGCCACTGGCGAAGGTGAGGCAGGTGCCGGGGGGCAACGACTCATTCGCGGCGAATTGAGAGGCGGCGAGTTGGGCGGCGTTATAGCGGTAGAAGGTACCGCTGCCGGCGTCGATCTTGATTTCCTGGGTGCCGAGCGGGCCGAGCGAAATCTTCGAAGAAATCCGGGAGAGGGATACGTCACCGATGCTCAGGGTGCCGCCGTTCGAAACTTTCTGCAGGTCAGCATCGGAGAAGGGAGTGCCGGCGGAGCAGAGGCCACCGCGTTCGCTGATGGCGAGGTAGGTAGAGTTGCTGACGACGTTGCCGATTTTGACGGTTAACGGGGTGTAGCAGCCGAGAATGCCTCCGGGAACGTCGAAAACGATCTGATCGATCGCGGCGCAACAGCCGGAGCGACCGCGATACCGGACGACGGCGGGACGGTTGCCGACGAGGACTTCGACGGGAATGTTCTGGTCGCCAGCGGCGGGACCGGCGGCATCGTCGCCGGTGATGGGGCCGAGGCCAGTACCCCAAAGGGTGATGGTCTGGCCAGGCCGGGCGGAGGCCAGGATGGAGTTAATTGGCTGATCGGTCTGCGAGTTGAAATTCTGGGCGATGCCGGGTCCGCTGCCGCCCTGGTTCGAAGTAAAGATACCGAAGCTGGAACGGACGATATTGACCGGGAAGTTGGCGCTGGTCTGGCCGCCGAAACTGATGGTGAGCTGACCGGCACCGATCGGGGTGTTGGACGGGATGATGGCCCCTACCTGTGTGGCGAGGCTGTACGTCAAAATGAGGTCGACGGTGGTGCCGCCGGAGGTGAGCTTGGCCGAGGTACCGCCTAGAGTCCGGGGCAGGGGGAAGCTGGCGGCTTGGGCAATGGCCGCGGGGCCGATGTTGCGGCCGAAGATAGCGATCATCGAGCCTTGGGCCAAGCTGCCGTTGGGCAGGGCCGCAAGGGCGTAGCTAGCGGTGTTTAGGGCACCGGTGACAACGGGTTGCGCCGCGGCGGTGGCGGCCAGAAGGCCCGCCATGCCGAGGAGAGGGAGTATGCGTCTCATATAGCTCGATCATACGCCCAAACTAGTCTTTTGGTGCAATCCCTAGTGCTTTCATTTTTCGATAGAGATGGCTTCGTTCGAGTCCGAGTAGCTCGGCTGTGCGACTGACGTTGCCTTTGGCTTCTTCCAATTTTTTGACGATATAGTCTCGCTCGGCGGCTTCGCGAACCTCTTGGAGGCTGGAGAAGGTTTCGACAGGGGCGCGGCGGGAGGAGGGCAACGGGATGTGGCGGGCGTCGATCTTGATCTGCGGATTCATGATGACGATTCGCTCGATTAGGTTACGGAGTTCTCTCACGTTACCGGGCCAAGCATAGTTTTGGAGCAATCCAATGGCGTCAGAGGATAGCTCTTTGGGTTTACGACCGTAGGCGGTGGTGAACTCGCGCAGAAAGTGCTGGGCAAGGAGGGGGACATCTTCGACGCGGTCGCGCAGCGGCGGGACGTAGAACGGGATGACGTTGAGGCGATAAAAAAGGTCTTCGCGGAAGTTGCCGCGGTCGATTTCTTGTTCCAACTGCTTGTTGGTTGCGGCAATGACGCGGCAATCCACTTGAATGCTTTCGTGGGCACCGAGCGGTTCGACGCGTTGTTCGTCGAGGACGCGGAGAACTTTGGCTTGGGTACGGAGACTCATATCGACGACCTCGTCGAGAAAGAGCGAACCGCCGTCGGCCTTTTGAATTTTGCCGATTTTGTCTTCGCTGGCTCCGGCGAACGAACCGCGGCGGTGGCCGAAAAGTTCGCTTTCGATCAGGTCTTCCGGGATGGCGGCGCAGTTGACTTCGACGAAAGCTTCCTTGGCGCGCTGACTGAGGGCGTGGATGGAATGGGCTACGAGCTCTTTGCCGGTGCCGCTTTCGCCGAAGATCAACACACGGCCGTTGGTGGCGGCCATCAAGCCGAGTTGCTGGCGGACGGCTTTCATCGGGACACTATCCCCAATGATGGGGTAGCGGGTGGCTGACTCACCGAGACGGGAGAGTTGGCCCGCCATGCGGCGTTGCTCGATGGCGTTGCGGATGACGACCAGAACTTTTTCGATGGTGAGCGGCTTTTCGAGGAAGTCGAAGGCTCCGAGTTTGGTGGCGCGAACGGCGGATTCGATCGTCGCGTGCCCGGATATCATGACGACGGCGGGGCGGTCGGCCTCCGTGCGCTCCTGGATGCGGTTGAGAACCTCCATGCCATCGAGGCCGGGCATCCAGACGTCGAGCAGGACGCAGTCGAAGATCTGTTCGGCTAAGCGCCCCAATCCGGCCTCGCCGCTGGAGGCGGATTCGGTGATGTAGCCTTCATCTTCGAGGACGGCGCAGAGGGTTTCTCGAATGCCAGGTTCGTCGTCAATGACCAAAATGTGGTGGCGCTTCATGCGCTGGTGGTAACCTCTTCCGCGACAAGGAGCGGTATCTCAATGATAAAGCGAGCGCCGGACGGGGCGTTGTCCTCGACGCGAATTTGGGCATGGT
>JBBRIO010000654.1:0-2519 GCA_038220855.1 Bryobacterales bacterium
GCGGTAGTCACCTACTGGCAGGAACGCTTCGAAATCAGCTCCGACGGTCAGGAAGAAGTTGGCGATACCGAAGTCGCCTTCGTCAAAGAGAAGAAGGAACTCACCGTCTTTCTCAACGGCGTCCGCATGGAACGAGACGACGACGCCACCACCGATAACTCCAAACGGATCAAACGCGACTACGCCGAAATCAGCGACAAGAAAATCAAATTCCGCAAAGGGCTCACTCGCGCCAAAGATGAAGTCTGGATCGTCCGCCAACCCCACGCCGGCCTGAGTCATCCTGCGGTCGACCTTTGGGTCAGCAATACGCCGGGCGACAATTGCCCCAAGCATTATGGCGGAATCCGCGGAATCGCTCCCACCGACGACTTAGTCGTCACGCTCCGCAAGGACTACTCCGCCCCCCTCGCCGGCCAGTTCCCCTACACCGCCCAGAAAACCATCAACCTCGATCCCGACAAGATCACCGATCTCGCCAAGCGAGAGCGCGTCGTCTCCCAGGCTTCTACCGTCGACGGCGATCAAAAAGGCCTCGCCGGCGTCATCTTCTCCCCCTCCTACATCGGCGGCGATAAGTACGTCGTCGAAGCCCGGCTCAAGCCATGCGCCTACGACCGCGATCTCGGTTCCGCCGACCAGCGCCCCGTCGAATGGCATACCAAGGGCCGTAGCGGCGTCATGACCGTCTGGCGCATGCTCACCCTCAGCGCCTCCTGGCGCCTGCCGTCTCCCCTGGCTTCCGGTGGACTCTCGGCCGGAATCGGAGAGGACGACCCCGCGGCAGCCGGTCGCGCCCACCCTGCGGCGGGGCGGAAAATGAACTTTATTGCGCTCAATGCGGCGGCCGAAAAAGGCTTCAACGAATGGGTCGCGCTTAAGTCAGATGGAAGCATTGCGCTGCCGAACGAAGAGGTCCACCAAAACGTCAATCTCACCACCTACCGCGGCTTCTTTAACGGCAAAGCTACAGCCGGGTTCTATAACCTCGCCGACGATTCCACGGTCAAAAATGAGTTCGTCCGCTGGGACCATTACCGGAGGCAGCTACCACCCGGTATCGCCGCCACACGCAAAAACGTCGCCGCCTGGTACATCCATAACCAAACCAAAGGAACCGATTCGCAAACCGTCGGCAACGCCGTCGCCGCCGGAATCCAGAGCTACGACACCACAAATACTGCCGCCGCCGCCGACAGTGGACTTGGGGCCGCTCCCGCCATTGCAAATTTTACTGGAACCAAGGCCGAATACCACGCTTGGGTGAAGAGCGAATGCAAGAAACTGGCTAATGAATATATGGACACGCTCATCCCGCAGTTGGATCCCGCCACCTCCATGCGCGTTCTTCGCTGGCCGAAACTATATTGGGACAACGTCTGGTACAACGTCGATGGAGGCGGCATTGAAGCTAAAAGCCTCGGCATCGGCGGTTATTGCCGCGGCAACGGCCAAGCCTTCTTCTTCTCGATCAGTGGCCAAGCCACCACCTTTGAACACGAGATGGGCCACTCCCTCCTCCTCTCCCACTTTGCCGCCGGCGGCGTCACCAACTTCGCATGGAAACAACACGATCATAAATACCAGAGCTGTCTAATGGGCTACAACCCGGGCAACTTCACCGTGCCCCGGAAGGCCGCCGCCACCGGTGCGGCCATCACCATCGCCACGAGTCCCCGGAATCATCTCTGCCCCAAATGCCTTGCGAAAATTCGCGGCTGGAAAGAAGACGTCTTACCCTGTAACTGGGATCATCCAGATGTATTCTAGGAGCTCTACCCATGCCCGATAGCCCCAAGGTAACTGTCACCGTAACTCCCCGCGTCCAGGGAGGAGCCCTCTTCCCCGAACAAAGCGCCATCTTTGACTTAGTCCTCACCAATACCGCCACCGAAGCCGCCAACCTGCCGGACTTCGACTCCAACCGCTGGACCCCCGTCTATCGCGTCTTCAATACCGCCGGGGAAAGGCTCCTGGAACTGACGATCTCTGATCTCTACGCCCGCTACGGTGCCGAAATGGGCGAACCCGACCCCGAACCGCCCCATCTCACCTCCGTCCCCGCCCAAGGTACCGTCAAATCCTGGCTCGACCTCTGGAGCTTCACCCAGCCCCTTCCCAAAGGCGACTACACTCTCGTCCTCCACCACATCCTCAATCCCGATACGCAGGAAGCCGTCGACTCCGCCCCTGTCCCCTTCTCCGTCGTCGATGCCGACGTCCAGGAAGCCGTCATCGCCTACGAAGATCAAAATCTGGAAACCTCCGTCCTCGCCTGGCTCGCCGCCCCGCTCGAAGGCGGCGACCCCGAAATCCTCGTCCGCCTCTCGGCCCTCAACAACCACCGTTCCGCCCACCGCTCCGGCAACGCCTTCGGCAAAACCCCAATCGGCAGCAAACTCGCCCTCTCCGCCAAGCCGCCCGCAGGCACCCCCACCGACCAAGGCTGGCTCGGCGTAATCAGCGGCGCCAACCTCACCCTCTTCTACATGAACCGCGCCGCCGAGGTCTGGAAGAGC
>JBBRIO010000655.1:0-2509 GCA_038220855.1 Bryobacterales bacterium
CTCCGCTCCCGCTTCTTCCAGGAACCAAACTTCTACTACCTCACCGGCTGGACTGACCCCGGCGCCGTCCTTCTGCTCACCCCCACCGGCGAGTTCCTCTTCCTCCCCCCCTTCAACGAAGTCAACGAACGCTACACCGGCAAAAAGCTCCTCCCCACCGACCCCGCCGCCCCCGCCCGCACCGGCGTCGCCAAAGTCCTTCCCTTCCCGAAGCTCGAACTCACCTTCTACGCCGCCCTCGAAACCACCAAAAAAATCTACGGCCTGATCGTTTTTGATCGCCCCCAACCTCTCCGCCGCCTCGCCAACACGCGCAAACTCGAAAACGCCGCCCCCATCCTCTTCCCCATGCGCATGCGCAAATCCCCCGCCGAAATCGAGCTCCTCCAACAGTCCGTCAACGTCACCCTCGACGCCCACCGCGCCGCTTGGCAACGCACCGCGTCCGGACTCTTCGAGTATCAAATCGGCGCCACCATGGTCAACGTCTATTCTGACCGCGGCTGCGAACGCAACGCCTATCCCCCCATCGTCGGCTCCGGCCCCAACTCCACCGTCCTCCACTACGCCAAAAACGATCGCCGCATGGACTCCGGCGAAGTCCTCCTCATGGACGTCGGTGCCGAGTGCTTCATGTACGCCGCCGACATCACCCGCACCATCCCCGTCAACGGCAAGTTCTCCCCCCGCCAACGCGAAATCTACGACGTCGTCCTCGCCGCCCAGCAGGCCGCCATTGCCGCCGTCAAGCCCGGCATGAACCTCACCAAAGTCGGCGACAAGTCGCTCTATAAAGTCGCCTACGATGTCATCGAAGCAAAGGGCCTCGGCAAGTACTTCACCCACGGCCTCGGCCATCACGTCGGCCTCGAAGTCCACGACCCCGGCCCCACCGATACCCCCCTCGAACCCGGCATGGTCATCACCATCGAACCCGGCGTCTACATCCCCGCCGAAGGCATCGGCATCCGCATCGAAGATATGGTCCTCGTCACCGCCACCGGCGGCGTCGTCCTCTCCCAAGGCCTCCCCCGCGACCCCGAAGCCATTGAAAAATTCCTGCGCAATGACCGCAAACCCTAGGCCGGCCAGAACGGCCTTTCCGAGAACGCCTCGTTACTGGCTCGCGCTCACCGCCGCCGCCGTCCTGGCCCTCCTCGTCGCCTGGGCTCCCCTCGGGGCCCAGTTCGATAACTACGCCCTCGATTGGACCACCCGCCTCCACCGCCCCACCCCCTGGCAACCCACCTCCATCCTCCTCGCTATCGACGACGCCTCTTACAAATCCATCGGCGGCGTCTCCAAACTCCGCTCCGCCCTCGCCCAATCTCTTGCCCTTGTCATCGCCGCCCAACCCAAAGCCATCGCCCTCGACGTCGTCCTCGCCGACGCCGGCGAAGAAGCCGATTCCCTCGCCCTCGAACCTCTCCTCAAACACATCGTCCTCCCCGCCGTCCTCACCCCCACCGACGGCTGGGAACTCCCCCAGGAACGTTTCCGCAAACTCGCCCCCGCCATCGGGCACGTCCACGCCGACCCTGACTCCCGCGACGGCATGTCCCGCGCCATGCCCCTCGAAAAACGTGCCGGCGGCCTTCGCTTCTGGGCCCTCTCGCTCGAAGCCTTCCGCCTCTCCCACGGCGGCGGACCCATCACCGAATCCCCCAGCGATCTCGAAGTCGCAGGCCTCACCATCCCCTCCCGCCTCGCCGACGGCCGCACCATGCGCATCCGCTATCTCCCCCCCGACGAAAACGAAGTCTCCCGCATCCCCCAAATCACGCTCAAGGATCTCCTCGCCCGCCCCGCCCTGGCCGAAGCCTTCCGCGGTAAAGTCGTCTTCGTCGGCGCCACCTCCCAATCCGCCGTCCGCGACCGGCTCATGACCCCGTACACGACCCTCCAGCCCATGCCTGGCGTTGAAATCCACGCCCATGCCTATGAGACTATGGCCACTGGCCGCTTCCTCTCCGACGCCTCCCCCTCGCTTGTCCTGCTCTTTTCGATCGGCCTCGTGGCCGCCGCCGCCGCCATCTTCTGGCGCTACACCGGCCTGCCTGCCTACGGGCTCGCAGCGGTCCTCCTCGGCGTCGCCCACCTCGTCCCCCACATCTTCTTCATGGCCGACATCGTCTTCTCTCACGTCGCCCCCATGCTCTCCGCCTGGTTCGCCGTCGTGGTCGCCGCTGGCTGGCAATACTTCGCCACGCGACTCGCCCTGGCCACCGCCGAAGGCGAGCGCGCCCGCTACCAGGAGGCAATCCAGTTCGTGACTCACGAGATGCGAACGCCGCTGACGGCCATCCAGGGTTCGAGCGAACTCATGGGCCGCTACAAACTCACCGAAGAAAAGCAAAAACAGCTCGCCGCCCAAATCAACAGCGAATCAAAACGCCTCGCCCGCATCATCCAGACGTTCCTCGATGTGGAGCGCCTCGGCTCCGGCCAGATGCAGCTCAAGCAGGACCCCGTCCCCGTCCCGTCTCTGTTGACCACCTGCTTCGACCGC
>JBBRIO010000656.1:0-2501 GCA_038220855.1 Bryobacterales bacterium
GACGCCTTATCCGCGAACGCCTTCTGCAAATCGGGCTGGACCAGATTGCGGAACGAACCGTAAGGCTTCGAGTACTGGCCATAGAGTTGGCGGTCCCATTTGGCTGCGTCGTAGTACTTGAAGGGAATTCCCGAATCGTCCTGCACCACCGCCGTGCTCCGTTGCAACACCTGTTCCCGGATCGCGGAGAAGTCCGCCCGGTGCGGCATGTAGGAAGTCGACTTGAACATGCTGACAAGGCGCGATTGCTGGGCCAGAAATGCCTTGAAGCTCTCGTTGGTCGAGAAGCGGGAATCGCCCAGATTGATCGAGAAATAATAGATCCGGTGCGGGGTCGTTTCTGACTTCATCAAGTAATCGATCGCTACGCCCCGGTTCACCTGAGCCTTCAGCGATTCGTCCCGCGCGACCACGGTGCCCTTCGGGTCGAGCATGATCGGCGCCGTCCCGACAATCTTCGCGCCAGAGCGGACGAGTTGGACGAGCATGATCGGCAAGAGTCCATCCGTTACCTGCCCCCGAAGCTGCTTGTCCATCTCTTTCGTGATGAAGAAACTTTTCCCCAGGACATCGAACAGCGTCCGCCGGACCTCCGGCAACTGAGCTTCGAGCGCCGCTGAACTCAGCCGCTTTTCGGTCGGCAGGGTGCCGGGCGGCTCTAAGCCCACCATGATGTACGCCGGATTCTTCGGGTAAAAGGTCAAGAGATGGACGACGTCGGGCCCGCCGAATGGGTAGAACGCGGTAGCCGATTCGATCTCCGCTCCGGACAATTCGCTCGCCTGAAACGCTGAGATCGGCGGCTGCCTTACCGTGGCCCACCGCGCAAACGCGGCATCAAAGCCGGCGGCGTGAGCCCGCCACTGCTTTTCTCCCTCGCGCTTTTTCAGAGGGCTTTCGTCCCGTCCCGGCATGCCGGCCAGGAACCGCGCCGCATCGTCGGCGTAGGGGTTGGCCGGAACGGCGAATGCCGCGGGCTTCTCCTCTTTCTTGGCTACCTCGGGGGCTTTTTGCCCACAGGCCACCATCAATAGGGTGAGGCCTATTACCGTTACTGTTGCCGAAGCTCGAAACTGCAGATACACTCTCGCCATTTTAGATACACAGAGTGCCTGCTTGCTTGAAATGTTTCGACAAACCAAAAATTATTGAGCTTCGCCCCAGTCGTAAGCCGCCGTCGCCGTCAACTGGACGGCATAGGTTCCCAGGTTATTCTGCCAATGTTTGTTGTCGTTGATCGCTAGTCCGAGGCGACCCGCTCCCGGGGCTTTGTCGGCGTAGGACTTGCCGACGGCGAACGTCGCGCCCTTGGCGCCCATTCGACCGAGGAGCGCGCCAAACGGATGCCCGTCCACCAGATTCGTCTTGTACGCCGGGCTGCCGGGCTTGGTGAGTCCGTTCGGATCGGTGGCCCAGCCGTCGTCTTTCCAAGACAGCCGGGCGAAGCCGCTCGCGGTGGCACTGAGCCGCGAATCGGCGCGGAGTTCGATCCCGGAATCCAGATATTCGATCTGTGTCGAATGCCGAAGCGAATGGGCCACGACGCGTTTCACGATTCGCTTGTGTTGCACGGCCAAGGCCCTGACGTTCGCCCAGGGGATCTCGCGCTGGCCAACTTTCACCGAACCGGTTGGCGTGGCGAGGCGCAGCATCTGCCCGTTCTGCAAACGCAGAAGGCCGAGCGTACGATCGAAGCCATCGGCTCCGCTCGGCATGATGCGTTCGAAGAGCCGGTAAAGCGGCCGGGGCTCATGCTGGTCGGTGTCTTTGTAGATGTCGAGCAACGGCGTCAATACCGGCACCCCGATCGCGATCAACTGCTCAACGGCCGCGTCCCGCCCGGCGCGATCTTTGTCCGCCTGCACGATCGCCAGGTCGTCCTTAATCAGGGTCGCCTCAGTCGCCGACGCCGGGGCCGCGCTATGGAACGACAAAATCTTCGCGACTCCGTTGCCGCCCAACGAAAAAGTGGCGGGGCCCTCGACCGTGGTCCCGTCGGTCAGTCTTAGCAAAATCGTGGCGGCAGCAAGAAGCAACATGGCAGCAGTTATATCAGACAATAGACCCATGCGTCTAAAAAAAGACCACGGCTGGTACTTGGCCGAAGAAGTTCTCGAGATCCGCGTGGAGGGCGACCCGCGCAATGTCGTCCACATCAATACCCGTCTGCTGCAGGCGAAAGACGGCGAACACGCCTATGAGCGTGCCACCGAGTTTGGCGAAGAGGCGGCTGACGAATATCTGAACCCGGATGGGCAGAAGGTGAAGATCGTCTTTCGCGGGATTCGCGAAATCGTTGAGATCCAGGAGGGGCTGAGCGACGGGGGCGAGATCCGCTGGAAGGAGTTCGTCGGCGTTTCCGAGCGCAAGCTTCGCTCGCTGCCGCGGCGGGTGGACGAGGTCGCCGCCGTCAAGGCGTTTGAACCGGCCGACCATCCGGACTATCGTTGCGGCGAGGTAGTGGCCGAGGCCATGGCTCAGCTCGTCAAACGCGACTAATT
>JBBRIO010000657.1:0-2496 GCA_038220855.1 Bryobacterales bacterium
CGATGACTACGTCGTCAAACCCTTCGATCAACAGGAACTCAAAGTTCGACTCCGGGCCGGTCGTCGGATCGTCGAACTCCAGGACGAACTTCTATCGGCTCGGGAAGCGCTGCTCAAGCAGGCCACGCACGATGCATTGACCGGCCTCAAGAACCGGGCATGCATCAGGGAAATCCTAGCCCAACACATGAGTAACGCCCGGCAGACGGGTTCACCGCTCGGGGTCATCATGCTCGACCTCGATAAATTTAAGCAGGTCAACGATGTCCACGGTCACGCCGCCGGTGACTTGGTTCTGATCGCGGCTTCCGAACGAATTCAAAATGTGTTGGACGAAGGGGATGCGGTCGGCCGTTACGGCGGGGAGGAGTTCCTGATCGTCTCTCCCAAACCGGCAGCTGACTTGGCCGCCTTGGCCGAACGGGTTCGCGCCGCCATCGCGGTTGAACCCGTCGCCTCCGGCCCCACCCTGCTGACGGTCACCGCCAGCCTCGGCTACGCTTCGTACTGCCCCAACGTCGACGCCGAAACGCTTCTCCGAGCGGCTGACGAAGCCCTCTATCGAGCCAAGCACAACGGCCGTAACCGCGTCGAACCCGGCATCTCTGACGGTTGCGCCAAGCCCTGACGTCCGCCGCCGCCCTACCGGCGTAACAGTGAAAATCCAATCTCCCGGCCATAACCCTGCACCATTGCCAGCGTGATCCACAACATTGCGAAAGGTTTCAGAACCCTCGCCCGTGTCAACGGACCCCGGTCCTCGGCCGAAAAGCCCAACTCCGTCGCTAGCTGCTTGGCCACCTGCTTGGCTTCGGCGTCATCCCCGCAGTAGAATAACGTCGCCGCCTTCCCACCAAAATCAGGCTCCTCCATCACGTTGAAACCGACCGTGTTGAATGCCTTCACCACTCTCGCTCCCGTCGCCCATCCGGCCACCTGCTCGGCTCCGGAGGTCGTATTAGCGAACTCCAATCCCGCCAACCGCGGCAGAATCGGATTCGTCGCATCGATCAAAGGCCCCACACCCTCCACCACCGCCCGCGTCGCCACCTACAGAACCTCGCTCGCCGCCACCGCCTCCTCCGCCGAACCCGCCCGCCCGTTCGGACCCGCCCGCTCCACCACTGCCTTCATCTCCGCCGAATTCGGAGTCGGCGAAGTGAACACGATCTGATGTCCCCCCGCCGCCCACGTTTCCCGAGCCGATAATTCCTATGTTCATGTCTCTCCTTCTTGATTACGATACTGTATCGTATCCATTCAGATTGCCAAGATAGATTCTTGGATGCAACGATCTTTCCGCCCCGTGCCCCCGGTCGCCCCCGCGACGCCGAAACAGAAGCCCGCATTCTGCAAGCCGCCCTTCGGCTCCTAGCCGAACAAGGCTACTCCCGCATGTCCCTCGACGCCGTCGCCGCCGAATCCGGCTCGAGCAAGCCCACCATCTATCGCCGCTGGAACTCCAAGGCCGCCCTCGCCACCGCCGCCCTCAACACCCTTCAATTGGCCGAACCGCCGGCCGATACCGGCTCAACGGTTGGCGACCTGACTCGCACCCTCGAAAACTTCTCCCGCTCCCTCCTGCGGCCGAACGGCATGTCGCTCATCGGCACTGTCCTGGCCGAGGAAGCTCACACCCCCGAACTCCTCGCCCTCTTCCGCGCCCGGCTCGTCGCCACCCGCCGGAACATGCTCCAATCGATCCTCCTCCGCGCTCAAAAGCGAAAAGAACTCCGTCGCGCGGTTAACCTCGATTGCGTCGTCAACATGCTGATCGGTGCCTTTTACGCCCGTTATCTGGCCACCTCCACCGTCCCCCCCGATTTCGCCCGGGAACTCGTAGCCATCATTTGGCCCGGCATCGCGGCGAAGCCCAAGAGTAGTTAGTCTACCGGTAGAGTGGTATACTCAGAGTCGGATGCCACGCCCCACTCCCTCCGCCGACCTCTTGCAGGGCACCCTCAACATGCTCATCCTGCAAGTGCTTTCGCGCGGCAAAGCCAACGGCTACGAAATCGCCAAGCTCATCGAAACCCGGTCCTCCGAAGCGTTGCAAGTCGACCACGGATCGCTCTACCCGGCCCTGCGCCGCCTCGAACAAAACGGCTGGCTCACCGCCGCCTGGGAACTTTCGGCCACCAACCGCAAGGCTCGCTACTACGCATTGACCCCGGCCGGCCGCAAGCAAGTCGACATCGAACATACCCGCTGGCGCGCCGCCGTCCTCGCCGTCACCCGCGTCATGAGACCCGCCTAACCCATGCTGCCGCCAGATCCCATCGACGACGAGCTCACCTACCACCGCGAGCAACTTAAGCAAGAGCGCCTCGCCCAGGGCGACTCGCCCACCACCGCCGACGCCTACGCGCGCCGCCGTCTCGGCAACCCCTTGCGCATCCAGGAAGACGTTCGCGCGGTCCATCCGCTGGCCGCCCTCGATACCCTGTTCCGCCACGTCCGCTTCGCCGGCCGTTCCTTTCTTCGTCACGGCAGCTC
>JBBRIO010000658.1:0-2492 GCA_038220855.1 Bryobacterales bacterium
GAACCAGAAGGCGTGGAAGGGGATGGCGGAGGGGTATTTGGTGGAGCTCGTGCGCGATGAAGCTGTTCGGACGGCGCTCGTACCAGTGGTGGCGCAATCGACGAAGACAGAAAAGCTTGGCTTGGCGCAAGTCTTCGGTCGCAGCGGGAGCCGCGAGTTGGAGCCAGCTTTGGAGAGCCTGTCGAAGGACGGCGATACCGAAGTGGCGAGTGAAGCGCTGAGAAACTTACGGAGCCTGCGGAACTAATTCCAGCAAATGTAAAAGGGCACCGCAAATGCAAAAGGCCCCGCGTAGGCGGGGCCTTTTGCAGCGAAGCGAACTACTTCGCTTTTTTCTGTTTCTGCTGACCGACGCGGACTTTGGTCAACGACGCTTTCTGGTCGGTCCAAGACTTCCAGTCGAAACGACCGGAGGCTTCTTTCAAAAAAACTTCGTGGTCGGTGCCCTTCGGGACAACGGCCATGAGGGTAGCTGTATTGAGTCCATCGGGGCTCACGATACGGAAGCGCTTAACATTCGTAATTGCCATAACCATTCCAGCATAGCATGCGCTACGGGTAAATAGCGGCCAAGGCGGCGGGGAGTTGCGTGAATTGGAACTGGAAGCCGGCTTTGAGGGCGGCTTGGGGTTGAACACGCTGCGAGGCGAATAGAATTTGCGCCATTTCGCCATAGACGAGCTTGACGGCGAACTCCGGGGCGGGCAGAAAAGCGGGGCGGTGGAGGGCGCTGGCGAGATTTCGAGTGAACTCGCGGTTCGAGACCGGGTTGGGGGCGACCCCATTGAGTACTCCCGAGACGGACTCGTTTTCGGCGGCGAATTGAATCATGCCGACGAGGTCGTCGACGTGAATCCAACTCATCCACTGCTTGCCACTGCCGAGTACGCCCCCGACGCCGGCGCGGAAGAGCGGCGTCATCGATTGCAGGGCTCCGCCGTCAGCGCCGAGGACGATGCCGATGCGGATTTTGACCACACGGAGACCATGTTCGATAGCGCGGTCGGCTTCGGCCTCCCAGGCGGTACAGACATCGGGCAGGAAGCCGGAGGCGGCTGGGGCATTTTCGAGAAGGACATCGTCCCCGCGATCGCCGTAGATGCCTATGGCGGAGGCGCAGATGAGGGTCTTCGGGCGGTGGAGGAGCTTTCCGATAGCGGAGACGAGGTTTCTGGTACCGATGACGCGGGAATCGCGGATGGTCTTTTTCGCCTCAGGCGTCCAGCGTTGGGCAACGGGTTCGCCGGCGAGGTGGATGATGACTTCTGAGCGCTGCAGGAGTTCGCGGCTGGGTTCTGCGGTGGTGGGGTTCCAGTGCCCGAATTGAAAGAGAGGGCTTAGATCGGGGTTCTTGCGGCCGAGGATGATGACCGAGTGCTTATCCGGCGGGTAGATATTGAGGAGGCGGCGGCCGATGAAGCCGGTGGCGCCGGAGATAGTCAAAAACATAGTTGGGAAGCTCCCGGAGCCGCGTCGAGACCGGTTCGCTGCATCTGGGCGATGTCGCGAAGGTAGGAGTCGACGTCGGTTTTTCTTTTCATGCCATCGAAGCCCATGAAGCGAACCATGCCGAAGATGCCGCGTTCCCGCCAGGGGCGGTCGTGGAGCCCGAAGCACCAGAGGACGCCGGTGTAGGTATTGGGGTCGCGGCCGTCGAGGGCGTAGATGTCGTGGATCTTGATCATGGTGCGAAGTGCATCGGCATGAGTGGCGGACCACTCAATGATCTTCTTGCCCCAATACATCCGGTAGTAGCCATGGATCTTGCCGCGCAGGAGCATTTCTTGCTGGCAAGCGTTCCAGAGCGGGTCGTGGGTTTGGGCGGTAAGAAACTGCTCTTCAGTGTAGACGAATTCGCGGCGGTCGGGGTCGTGCTTGGCCAAAGTCTTCCGGGCCCAATCCGGGAGGCAGTCCAACTGATCGTAGTTGGGGGTGAAGCGGGTGAAGTTGAAGGCGAGTTCGCGGCGGACGATTAGCTCTTCCAGGAACTCGACCACGATGAGTTTGTGTTCGGCGGCGTAGCCTTCGACGGCGAGGGCAATTTCGAGCGAGCTGATGATGCCGAAGTGGAGATAGGGGGAGAGTTCGCTGGTGACGTGATTGGACGGAGAGTTTTTGTCACGGGCGTAGTGGGACAGGCGGTCGACGAGGAAGCGTTGGAGGGCTCGTTCGGCGGCGGCGCGGCCACCGGGAAAAGCTATGGAAGGGGCGATGGTATGGTCGATGGCGCAGGCGGCGACTAGGGCTGCGACGTTGGTTGGGTTGACGTCGGTATGCCAGGCCGGGCGGGGGGCGGAGAAACGGTGAAGGGGGCGGAGGGCGGGGACGGGTTCGAGGTGATCGGGCAGCATCCGCTTGATTTTAGGGCGGATGGAATAGGCGGCCCACTCGCGTTTGTCGTATCGATTCACGGGAACGATGCAACTGGAATCGACGGCGTGATAGGCGAGGGCGAGTTTTGCCGGGACGGAGGAGTTGTGCCAGGAGGCGAT
>JBBRIO010000659.1:0-2478 GCA_038220855.1 Bryobacterales bacterium
CCAGGGAGTGGCGCGCCACTCCCTGGTGCTGACCTATGCCCTGCCCGCCGCCCGGCTTCAGCCCCTCCTGCCTCCGGGCCTCCGCCTCGACGAGTGGAACGGCTTCGCCTTTCTGGCCATCGCCCTGGTCGCTACCGAAGCTCTTCGACCCGCTTTCTTGCCCGCCTTCTGCGGCGCTGATTTCTTCCTCGCCGGTTACCGCATCTTCACTCGTTACGGCGAGTCCCTGCGCGGCCTTCGCATTCTGCGAAGTTATGCCAACCGCAGGCTGATGATCCTGGCCGGAAACCTGCTGACCCACTACGACTACCATCTCTGCGAAGCGAAGCTCGAAGCCACCGCATCGACGCTCGACATCGCCGTCATCGCACCGCAGGCGAACCTCACTGTCACTGCCTACCTCGATCGGCCGGAACTCCCCCCGTCGAGTCCCTTCCCGGATCTGGCCACCGCCCGCCGCTTCGCCGGGCCCATGCCGTACACCTTCGACTACGAGCGCCAAACGCATTCCCTGGTCCAGATCCGCGGCGTTCGAGACCATTGGGATCCCCAGCCCGTCGCGGTCGAAGTCCACTCCGCGCAATTTCTCGACGCCTACCCGGAAGCCCGGCTCGCCAACGCTTTCTACGTCCACGACATCGACTATCGATGGGAAAGAGGAGTGGTCGTTCCGCTATGAGAGCCCCCTTCCAAGGCGTCCTACAGATCGTCCGTTTCAACTGGCCTTTTTACGTTGCATCCACGGTCGTCATCGCGGTCACGACGTTGCTAGGCGGGCTCTTCACGATCGTCGCCGCCGGTGCCACGTACATGACGGTGGCCTCGCTAGCCGCCTCCTACTGGGTCTACGACCATAGCGATCTCTATACGCTGCGCTGGCTGGACGATGCCCTGCCGACGCCCTGCCGCCAAGCCGTCAACCTTCACGCCGGGCTCGACGAATTCACCCTGCTTCTGCAATCGCGCTACCCAGCCACCACCTGGCGGACGGCCGACTTTTACGACCCCGCCGAGATGACCGAAGCCTCCATCGCCCGCGCTCGCACGGCCGGCGCACAACCCCTCGACTACCGTCATTGGCCCTACGCCGATGCCTCCTTGGACGCCGTTTCCTTTCTGTTCGCCGCCCACGAAATTCGCCATCCCAGCGGTCGTCGGGCGCTCTTCGCCGAAGCCCTCCGAACCCTCCGCCCCGGCGGTCGGCTCCTGGTCGTCGAGCACTTGCGCGATCTGCCGAACCTGCTCGTCTACGGGCCTGGTGCGTTTCATTTTTTCAGGCGTCGAACCTGGCTCGACGCCTGGCCCGGTTTCGCTCTAATCGGCGAGCGCCGGATGACGGCCTTCACGCGATTGTTCCTTTTGGAGAAGCCATGCTGATCCCCCACCTCCAGTTCGCCGGTGCCGTGCTGATCGGGCTCAGCCTGCTGCATGTCGCCATGCCGAAGCGTTTCGCGTGGTCGGAGGAGTTGGCGCGACTCAGTCTTTTGAACCGCCAGATCTTCTGGGTCCATACGTTTTTCGTCGCGCTCACCGTCGCGCTGATGGGCGTTCTGCTGTTGTTCTATCCGGCGACGGTGTACGAACGCACTCCCCTCGCGCGGCTGGTCACGACGGGTCTACTCATCTTCTGGCTCGCCCGCGTCTTCGTGCAGTTTTTCGTCTACAGTCCCGCCCTTTGGCGGGGCAAGCCCTTTGAGACGTTTGTCCATATCGCGTTCAGCTTATTTTGGCTCTATTTGGTAGGAGTCCTCGCATGCGTCCTGATCTTAATTTGGTGATCGCGCGCGTCGCGTTGGCCGCCGTCTGGCTCTATCAGGGGCTCTGGCACAAGCTGCTCCACGCCGGCCGGCACGCCGAAATCACCGCCCAAGTGCCCTTCGGCGGACCCTACTTACTCCCCGCTATTGGCCTTGCCGAATGTGCCCTGGCCTTCTGGATTCTCACCGGCCGCCACTCTCGCGAGTGCGCCTGGGCGCAGACGATTATGCTCGTCAGCATGAACATCGGCGGGCTCGCCTTTGCCAGTGCACTGATCCCGGACCCGCTCGCGATGATCACCCAGAACGCGGTGTTGCTTGCGCTCGCCTGGCGGATCGCAAAATGACCGGTTGGCTGCGAGGCCGGTTTCGCGGAACCGGCGCGCCGCAAGTGCTCTTCGGCCAGATGTGGGAGGACCCCGCGATCGAGCTCGCTGCGTTCGCCCCGGGGGCCCGCATTTTCGCGATCGCCTCGGCGGGCTGTACGGCCCGAGCGCTCTCGGCCCACGGCTGCCTCGTCACTTCGGTGGATATCAACCCCGCTCAACTCGCCTATGCCCGGTCCCTCGGCCCTGTTCAAGACGGAGCCGCCGACCAGGGCCTTGCCCACCTGCGGCGCCTCGCCCCCGCAGCCGGATGGACGGCCAGCCGGCTAAACAACTTCCTCGATTTGGTCGATCCCACCGAGCAACTCGCCTATTGGCGCGTCTACTTGAATACG
>JBBRIO010000660.1:0-2387 GCA_038220855.1 Bryobacterales bacterium
CTGCGGTCTTTGTGCAGCCCCCGGGCGAAATGATCCAGGCGAGCGGCCTGTTCGTTCCGCAACTCGACGGATATCGTCATACCGCCCTGTTCTACCGTTTAACGCGAATCCGGCAAAGCACCTGATTCTCCGGCATCGAGAAACGTCTCCTCGCTCTCCACCATCAGCCGCGACCCTCGCCGGGCAGAACCCATGCGGTCGGCGAGATCCACCCCGAACTATCCCGTCATCACATTCGCCCGCAGGAAATTCGTATAGCCGATTTCATCCATCTGCCCAGCGGCAAGACTAAGCACGGCTTGGGCGGCCTCTTCTTCGCTGGCGGTGAAGCGGTAGCCGTTGAGCTCGAGGAACAGAATTCCGGTGACAAACCCGGCGCGCTTGTATCCATCAAAAAAACGATCGTCGCAGACAATTCCGGCCGTATACGCCGCCGCTGTTTCAACTCTGTCCGGGCTTCCATAGTTCCAGCTTTGTTGGGCGCGCGCCAGCGCCGATTCCAGCAGATCTTCATCTCGCAGGCCCGCCATGCCTCCGTGCAGAGCAAGCAACAGGTCGTGGACGGCTAAAACGTCTCGCCGGTCAACCCAGACAGGTTCCATCACTTGGCCAGTTCATGGAGCGTATTCCGGTAGCGACTGATGATGTCCTCCGCTTTGGCCATCTTCAGCTCGAATGTCGGATCGTGCGGGCTGAGCCGGTAGCTGCCATCTGAAGATTCCATCAGGAATAACGGTTCGCCGTCCTTGGTATGGAGGCGATTAATCACTTCCTTGGGTAAGACCACACCCAAAGAATTCCCAAATTTGCGGACTTTCAGTTCGATCATTGCGGCTTCACTTCCGTAATAACCATTGTAAGAACAAATCGGACAAGCCTGCAACGTCGATGCCGATGAAGCGGGCAGGGACCGAAGCAAGTCCGTTGGGCGCGAGTTGCCCAGTAGCGCACAGCCCGCTCCGGCGCGGCTCGAGCGATCGAGGAACTCGCCCATCCTGCCGTGCCCAAGCGAGTCCGTTGCCCGCGGTTCCCCGAAAAAGGAGTAAGACTGGCCCGTAACCGCGAATACCCGCCCCTCCTCCCAAAATCCCCCACCTCCCAAAAATAATTAACTCAACGAACCCCAATCCGAGTTACCCTCAATCCCAGAGCGTCACTCCCTCATGCCCGCCCAACTCGGCTCCCTCCAACTCGCCGACTTACTCGATGCCTGGCAACGCGTCCTCGAAAACGCCGGATGCGCCGGTGCCGACGGCGTCACCCTCTCTCGCTTCTCCGCCCGCCTCGATCGCGAACTCTCCCAACTCCTCTCCCAACTCACCGCCAACGAATACCGTCCCCTCCCCCTCCTCCAAATCGAACTCGAAAAAAAGCCCGGCCACCCCGCCACCCGTCTCCTCCTCGTCCCCACCGTCCGCGACCGCGTCCTCCAAACCGCCGTCGCCCGCCGCCTCTCCCGCTCCTTCGAAGAAGATTTCCTCGACGTCAGCTTCGGCTACCGCCCCGGTAAAGGCGTCGACACCGCCGTCGCCCGCCTCCAGCAATGGCGCGACCGCGGCTACGCCTTCGTCGTCGAAGCCGATATCACCGGCTACTTCGACCACGTCGACCACTCCCTCCTCCTCGCCGAATACGCCGAACGCGAACCCACCCGCGAATTCGACCCCCTCGTCCACGCCTGGATCCGCTCCGACGTCTGGGACGGCGACCGCGTCCGTCCCCTCCGCCAAGGCATCCCCCAAGGCTCTCCCCTCTCCCCCGTCCTCGCCAACCTGTTCCTCACCGACTTCGATACCGCCATGGGCCAACTCCGCGGCCGCCTCGTCCGCTACGCCGACGACTTCGTCCTCCTCTGCAAAACAAAGGAAGACGCCGATCAAATCCTCGCCGCCGTCCACGTCTGGATGGCCTCCCGCAAACTCACCCTCAAACCCGAAAAAACCGGCATCCGGAACTTCTTCGAAGGCTTCACCTTCCTCGGCGTCTTCTTCCACGGCGACCAAGCCTTCCAACCCTGGAAAAGGGACAAGCGCCAAGGCCGCATCGTCTTCATGGCCCGCCCCATGCCGCCCCGTCTCGTCGCCCGCTTCCTTGAACCCGTCGGCACCTCCGAAATGGAGCAAGCCTTCTCCTCCGCCGGCTACCGCCAACTCGCCCCCGGCCAGGAGTACTATAAAGACCGCCCTCAGGAGTCCTCACCCGTGGCCTTTCTCTACGTAACCGAACAAGCCTCCATCGTCCGCAAGTCCGGGGACCGCTTTCTCATCGAAAAATCGGGTCAAGTCCTCCTCGACCTCCCCTACCACAAGCTCGAAGCCGTCCTCCTCTTCGGCGGCGTCCAAATCACTTCCCAAGCCCTCGGTGAAATGCTCGAAAAGCGTATCACT
>JBBRIO010000661.1:0-2351 GCA_038220855.1 Bryobacterales bacterium
GTCATCAAGCCTATTCAGGTTGATCCCGCCCCTGTCCCGCCCGTTGTGCCTATTGTAAAGGCAGCGCCGCCCCCGGCGGCAGTTGCCCCGCCGGAACTGCGACCCAAAACTCAAGTATCGGCCCCCAGCGGCAACCTGGTCTGGACGGGACGCGTTGCGAAGGGAACTCTGATTACGATTTCCGGGGCTTCCGCCTCGAGTGGAAGTTTGGTCGGAACCCTCCCCGGAAATCCATCGCGGGTTCAGGTCTATCCAGCGGAGGAATCGAAAACCGGGCTATCGGTATTTACCGCGGATCCGGCATACGCCACGGCCACGGTTGTCGAAACGCTACGCGGGCGAGCAACCTTTACCTTCGATCCCCGCCACTCGACGGACATAGTAGTATTCGAGCATCCAGGACCAGCCAACAATTGGAACCGTCTGGTCTTTCAAATCAATAACCCGAACATTGCGGTGAGCGTGATCCAATGGCAGGATCTGGCTCGATAGCGGGCCGACGGACATCGCTGAGAGGACGAACGGTCTCGCTTGCCAAGTGCTGCTTAAAAAGGTTGTAGTAACTCAAACGCGCTTACCTCGCCGTCCCCGTACCTCCGCTCGTAGTCCAGCGAACCCACCACCTGTGTCCCGAAAACGGTCCTGAAGCAGTCAAAGGTGACAAAGACATCGAATTTCTCCTTCGCCAGCGCCATCAGCCTGCCATTCGTGATTCCACCCCAGCCCATCCCTTTCGCGGTTTGAACCGAGTGCCCCGGGCGGAGGATTTACCCCTTCGCCAAGGATCGTACGCATGCAATCAGTTGCTCGCTCGCCAGTTCCAAAAACAGCTCAGCTTGCTCCCGGGATACCGATGGAGCCCCTTCCAAAAAGTCCTCCATCGTTTCATCGTGCCGCAAGTGATCCAGCAGCATCTGAACCGGCACCCGAGTCCCCGTAAAGCAAGGTGCTCCGCTCATCCGGTCCGCATCAATCCAAACGACCGCGCTCAACTTCGCTCGCTGTTCCACTGTCATACCATCAACGTACTGGAAATCCACCGCCTGCGCGAAAGGAACGTGATAACTTCGGGGTACCGCAACGGGTCCACAAAAGCCTATAAAGCAGAAGCGGACCGAAATGCGGATTTCCCGCGTAGCACCCCCCGCCAAAATCAGTTACTCTCAAGAAACCACTTAATCTAACCTAGGACTCACCCCATGCGGCCTCTCCTCCTACTCCTCCCGTATCTGCTCCTCGCCCAGGCCCCCGACCCCAACCAGGCCAAACGCGTCGCCGCCGTCGCCCAGCGCGAACCTTTCCTCCGCGCCGCCAAAGCCGCCGTCATCGTCGGCATCTCGGACTACCCCCCCGAAACCGGCATGACCCAGCTCAACTTCGCCAAAGCCGACGCTGACGCCATGGCCGCCGCCCTCCGCGCCCAGGGCTACTCCGTCCGCCTGCTCACCGACGGCCGCGCCACCCGCTCCCTCATCACCTCCGCCGTCCGCGAAGCCGCCCAAATCGCCGACCCCTTCGGCGCCGTCCTCTTCTTCTTCTCCGGGCACGGCTTCGCCACCAGCGCCGCCAAGAACTTTCTGGTCACCTCCGGCGTCACCGCCGAAGACGTAGCCAAAGAAGGCCTCTCCCTCGAAGAGCTCCAAGCCGAAATGCAGCGCTCCCCCGCCCGGCAGAAAATGATGTTCATCGATGCCTGCCGCAACGAACCCGGCAAGTCGGCCTCCGCCCGCTCGTTCTCCGATCTGCAAGCCAGTTCCGGCCTCCGCGTCCTCCTGTCAACCCAATCCGGCAAGATGAGTTTTGAAAACGATTCGCTGAAGCAGGGCGTCTTCACCCACTTCCTCCTCCGCGGCATGGGCGGGGAAGCGGCGGGCGCGGACGGCCTCGTCACCTTCCGGGACCTCTCGGACTTTCTCGCCTCTTCGGTCCGCCGCTGGAGTTTCGAACAGGGCTTCACCCAAGTCCCCGTCGAACGCAGCGACGAAGCCAGCGGAGACTTCCTTCTCGCCCGCGCGAACGTCGCGCCCGTCGTGCCCGTTCCGCCGCCGGTGGTGATCCCCGCCGGCCCCAAACGCGGCGACGTCAAAACCAACTCCAAAGACGGCCAACGCTACGCATTCATCCCCGGCGGCACCTTCCGCATGGGCTGCTCCGAAGGCGACAACCAGTGCGGAGGCGAAGAGAAGCCCGCCCGCGACGTAACGATTTCGAAAGGTTTTTGGCTGGGCCAGACGGAGGTCACCGTCGAAGCCTACCGCCGTTTCGCTTCCGCGGTAGGCCGGAACCTCCCCGACGAGCCCAAGTTCATGGACCGCCCTCTCAACCCCGGTTGGGCCAACGGCAAGGTCCCC
>JBBRIO010000662.1:0-2342 GCA_038220855.1 Bryobacterales bacterium
CCGCGACTGGTGCATCTCCCGCCAACTCTGGTGGGGCCATCGCATCCCCGCCTGGCACTGCGCGGATTGCGCCGGCATCACCGTTGCCCGCCAAACGCCCACCGCTTGCCGGCACTGCGGCAGCGCGAACGTCGAGCAGGATACCGACGTCCTCGACACCTGGTTCAGCTCCGGTCTCTGGCCCTTTTCGACGCTCGGCTGGCCCGACGAAACCGAAGACCTGAAGAAGTATTACCCCACCTCGGTGCTGATCACCGGCTTCGACATTATCTTCTTCTGGGTCGCCCGGATGATGGTGATGGGCATCTATTGCACGAAGCAAGTGCCTTTCCGGCAGGTCTATATCCACGGCCTCGTCCGCGACGCGGAGCGGCAGAAAATGTCGAAGACGAAGGGCAATGTCATCGACCCGCTTAGCGTGACGGAGAAGTACGGCACCGACGCCGTCCGGATGTCGCTGCTGCTCGCCGCTTCGCCCGGCACCGACATCATCGCCAGCGAAGACCGCATGGAATCCGCCCGCTCCTTCGCCAACAAAATCTGGAACGCGGCTCGCTTTCTGTTCCTGAATCTTGAACGCGCCGAGGCCGAACCGTGGTCGCCGGTCGAGCAAACCAGCTATCAGCCCGAAGCCGTCGACGGTGCTGTGCCGCTCGAAGATCGCTGGATTTTCAGCCGCCTGAACAACGCCGCCGCCGAGATCAACAAGGCCATCGACACCTATCGTTTCCACGAAGCCGCCCAGTTGCAATGGCACTTCTTCTGGCACGACTTTTGCGATTGGTACATCGAACTCAAGAAGCTGCGCTTCGTCGATGGCAGCGGCCTGAACGCCCATTGGCGCAACATCCTCACAGTGTTCGATGCCTCGCTCCGGCTGCTGCATCCTTCGATGCCGTTCTTGACTGAGGAGCTGTGGCAACGCCTCGGCACCCACGCCAAAGCGTCGATTTCGCTGGCCGCCTTCCCGCAGTTCGACGCCGCCTCCTCCGACCCCGCCGCCGAACGCGAAATGGCCATTTTGCAAGAGTTGATCACAGCGGCCCGGACGCTGCGCGCCGAAAACAAGCTCGATCCCAAGGCCCCTTTCGACGCCGTCATCTACGCCGATGGAGTGGTCGCCACGCTGGCCAACGCCCAAAAAGAGGCCATCAGTAAACTCGCCAATCTTAGCCTGACCCTCGCCCCGGCCAGCGCCGAACGGGCCAAGGGCAGCAAACGGTCAACCCCGGAGTTCGACCTCGTCCTGGCCATCTCCGCCGCGCAGCACGATGCCCAACGCGACCGGCTCGGGAAAGAGATCGAACAGTTGACCAAAATCATCACTAGCTCAGAAGCGCAACTTTCTAACGAAGCCTTCCTCGCCAAGGCTCCCGAAAAAGTGTTGACAAGCATGCGCGAAAAACTCGCCGACTACAAGGCGCAGTTAGCCAAAAGCCAAGAGGCATTGCATGAATTTTGATTTCCAGCATCCTGAGATTTTGGATGTCGTCCACCGCGCGCTCACCGAAGACATCGGGAGCGGCGATATCACCACCAACTCGACCGTCGCGGCCGACCGGATCGCGATCGGCAAGTTCTACGCCCGGCAATCGATGATCGTGGCGGGGGTCGAGCTGTTGCCGCTGATCTACGGGGAAATGGGGGGAGTCGACCACTTGTCCCTGCACGTCGAAAGCGGCGACCGCGCCGCCGACGGGGAAGTGCTCGCCTCCGTCCGGGGCAAGGCCCGCACGCTGCTCACCGCCGAACGCGTCGGCCTGAACTTCATCCAACGTCTGTCTGGTATCGCCACGATGACCCGGAAGCACGTCGACGCCGTCGCGGGAACCGGCTGCCGCATTCTGGATACCCGGAAGACGACCCCGGGTCTTCGCCGGCTTGAAAAAATGGCGACGGCGGCGGGTGGGGCGACCAACCATCGCATCGGCCTGTTCGATGCCGTGTTGATCAAAAACAATCACATCACCGCCGCGGGCGGGGTGGGCGAGGCGATCACCGCCGTGAAGGCCGCCGGTGTCCCGGCCGGGCTCCGCATTGAAATCGAAGTCCGCACCCGGGCCGAACTCGAAGAGGCCCTCGCCTTCGGAGCCCAGCATATGCTGCTCGACAACCTCAGCCCCGCCGAAGCCGCCGAGTGGATCCGCTTCATTAACAAGCGCGCCACGGTTGAACTTTCCGGGGGTATGCGGCTCGACAAGCTTCGTGACTATGCCGTTACCGGACCGGATTTCATCTCCGTCGGCGCGATCACCCATTCCGCCGTCGCTGTCGATCTGAATTTCCGCCTCCAATTGGAAGATTAATGTCCTTCGACCCCGACCTCGTCCGCGCGGCCTTTC
>JBBRIO010000663.1:0-2324 GCA_038220855.1 Bryobacterales bacterium
GCTCGCCCGTAGGCCGCTTCAACGTCCCCGGTTCCGAAGTCGCTCGCTTCGAAGTCAATCAGGAACTCGGCTTCCCCGCCAGTCCCATGGAAGGCATCGAGTTCGTCGAAGGGCAACCCACTCGCGTCAAAATTAACTTCATGGGCCTCACCGGGCCCCAGGGCGTCCTGCCCCTCTATTACACCGAACTCATCCGGGAACGGCTTCGCAGTCGAGACCTCTCCGCCGCCGCCTTCCTCGATATTTTCAATCACCGCATTGTCTCCCTCTTCTATCAGGCCTGGGAGAAATACCGCTTCCCCATCGCCTACGAACGCGGCGACCGGGACCGTTTCTCTCACCATCTCCTCGACCTCATCGGCCTCGGCACCTCCGCCCTCGAAAACCGCCAACCCCTCCCCGACGATTCCCTCATCTACTACACCGGCCTCCTCAGTCAGAGCGCCCGCTCCGCCTCGGCCATGCGCAATCTTATCGCCGACTACTTCGCCGTACCCTGCGAAATCGAACAATTTATCGGGGCCTGGTACCCCCTCATTGAAGAGACCCAGTGCTGTCTCGACGCGCAAGATGTGACTATTTCTGAGCAATTGGGCTTCGGTGCCGTTGTCGGCGACGAGGTCTACGATCAGCAGTCCGCTGTTCGAATTATTTTGGGCCCCTTGTCGTTGCGCCAATATTGTGATTTCCTACCAGACGGTGTCGCCCACGAACCCCTCAAGGCGCTCGGTCGCCTCTTCGGTGGGCCCACTATCGACTTTGAAGTGAAGCTAATTCTCGCGAAGGATCAGGTACCCGAATGCCTCGTCGGCGTTCGTCCCCCTCCCGTCCGCGAGGAAGAAGAATTTACCCTGGAACAAATCCAACTCGGATGGACCTCCTGGGTCAAAACAGTGCCGCGCCATATCGATGCGGCCGATGCCATACTCCGTTTCTAGGTGAGCAAATGAGCGTAAATCTAAAAAGCCTAATCGGCAAACTGAACCAGACTACCCGCGCCGCGCTCGAAGGCGCCGCCGGACTGGCCCTCTCCCGGACCCACTACGACATCGAGATCGAACACTTCCTCCGGAAGCTTCTCGATGCCACCGATAGTGATGCCGCCCATATTCTGCGGCATTTTGGCGTCGACTCCTCGCGCCTCACGCAGGAACTAGACCGGAGCCTGGACCGGATCAAAACCGGCAACGCCCGGACCCCGGCCATCTCGCCGTCCCTGCTCAAAATGTTCACCGAAGCGTGGACCATTGGCTCGATCGAATTCGGCGACGGACAGATCCGCACCGGACTCTGCTTGCTGGCGTTGCTCAGCAATGAAGAACTCGCTCGCATGGTGCGAGATATTTCGAAGGAACTGCAAAAGGTTAACGCCGACGGCCTGAAGAAAGAGTTTTCGGCCATCTCCGACGCCTCCAACGAATCCGTCGCCCCCCTCGCCGCCGCCGGGCCCTCCGGCTCCGGTGGAGGTGGCACCGCCAAGGCCGGCAGCGGCAAACAGCCCAATCTCGACGCCTATACCGAAAACCTCACCGAGAAGGCCCGTAAAGGCAAGATCGACCCCGTTCTCGGCCGCGATGGCGAGATCCGTCAGCTTATCGACATCCTCCTCCGCCGCCGGCAAAACAACCCCATCCTCACCGGCGAACCCGGCGTCGGTAAGACCGCCGTTGTCGAAGGCTTTGCCCTCCGCCTCGCCGAGGGCGACGTCCCCGGATCGCTGAAAAACGTCGAACTCCACTCGCTCGATCTCGCCCTGCTCCAAGCCGGCGCGGGTATCAAAGGCGAGTTCGAAAACCGCCTCAAAGGCCTCATCGAAGAGGTGAAGTCCAGCCCCAAACCCATCATCCTCTTCATTGACGAAGCCCACACTATGATCGGTGCCGGCGGCCAAGCCGGCCAGGGTGATGCCGCCAATCTCTTGAAGCCCGCCCTCGCCCGTGGCGAAATGCGGACTGTCGCCGCCACCACCTGGGGCGAGTACAAGAAGTACTTTGAAAAGGATGCCGCGCTGGCACGCCGCTTCCAGGTCATCAAGGTCGAAGAGCCGAGCGAAGAACTGGCCTGCGCCATGCTGCGCGGGATGGCGCCGCTGATGGAAAAACACTTTGGCGTGCGCGTCTACGACGAAGCCATCACCGAAGCGGTACGCCTGTCGCACCGCTACATCATGGGCCGCCAGCTGCCGGACAAGGCCATCAGCGTGCTCGATACCGCCTGCGCCAAGGTCGCCCTGGGCCAGAACGCCACCCCGGCGCTGCTTGAAAACCTGACCCGCAAACTCGAGCGCATCGACGTCGAAGCGGCATCGCTGGAGCGCGAGCAGA
>JBBRIO010000664.1:0-2314 GCA_038220855.1 Bryobacterales bacterium
ACCGACGCCCAGAACATCGAAACCGCCTGGATGCTAACCGGCGAAGCCCTTGACGGCCGCAACGCCTGTTACGTCGCCTATCACCGGCCCTCCAACCAAGTCTTCCTCATCCCCGACTCCGGCCTCGGCGAGGCCGCCACCAGCATGACCCTCACCGGCACCGGTACCCTCAAAAACTCCCAGTGCGAGATCTTCGCGAGCGGCGCTGTTGTTACCCAAATCGGCTCCCAACTCACCGTCACCCTCCCAATCCGCTACACCAGTAGCTGGATCCTCTCAAAACCCAAAGCCATCTGGACCGCCGTCCAAACCCTCTCCGGACAACGCAGCGCCTGGCAAGCCCTCGGCGTGGTCCGGTTCAATTGAAGCGATACCTTGTATCCCTGCTGCTCGGCTCCACGCTCCTCGCCCAGTCGGAGCTGTTCATCTTGCCAGCGACCGGCTCTATCGTCACCGCGGCCACCCCCGAACCCTTCGCCGTCACCGGCACCTTCAATACTCGGAACACCCCGGCGTTTTTCTTTCGCAGTGCCGACGGAGCAAAATACTACTCCGTCGCCCGCTCGGCCACCGACACCCTCGTCGTCCTCGACGCCGCCAATCCCGGCGTCGTCCTCCAGCGCCTGAACCTATCCGTCGCCACCGCTGCCATCCTGACCGCGGATCGCCGTCGACTCCTCATCGCCGGACCCAACGCCCTCCACGTCATCGACACCACCACCGACTTGGCCGTCGCCTCGATTCCCGTCGCCTCGCCCATCGACCTCGCCGCCTCTTCCGACGGACGATTCGCCTACCTCCTCTCCACCCAGCTTGTTACCATCGACCTCGCGACCAACACCATCCGCTCCTCCCTTCCGCTCGCCGCCGGAGCCAGCGCCATCGCTGTCAACCACACCGGCCTCGTCTACGTCTCCGCCCCCTCTCTCGTCTACGAGATCAACGGGCGAACCGGCCAACTCCTCCGTCAAATCCCCGTTCCCGGCACTCCCGGGCGCCTAGCCTTTACCCCCAACGCCCGCACCGCCCTCGCCGTCAACCGCGCTACCGCCGGGCCTGATCTCTTTCGCATCGACCTCGCGACCGAAGCCACGGCCGGGGTGTCGATCACCACCTCGCGGACGCTGGTCGACGCCCTCTTCATCACCGGCCCCGACCGGGCCTATGCCTCCTCCGCCCAAACCCAAAGCGTCTACGAAGTTACCGTCGCTCCGCTCCGCTTCGATACCCTGCAAACCACCGGTTCCGCCAGCCCCGACGCGACCGCTGGCATCGCCTCACGGGAGTATCCCTCCCCCCGCTCCCTTTATTTCTCCCGCCCCAGCTCCCAGCAGGTCTACTCCAATCTCGTTTATCCACCCTCCGCCGGTCAGGGCATCATCGCTACAGGCCGGGTCGTCGTCGCGCCGCCCGCCATCACCGGCACCCCAGCCTTTCTTTACGCTTTTAATGCCAATGGGCCTGATCCTCTGCCCTTGATCACCCGCGTCACCGACCGTCTCGGCCGGCCCCTAAGCGGCGTACCCGTAACGTTCTCGACCGGCCTCCAGGTCCTGTCGAACGCCGACGGCTGGGTCCAGATTGACTACCCCCCGTCTGCAATTTCGTCGCCAGTTCCGGTCAGTGTCACCGCCGGCGCGGCCACCGCCATCTTCCCGCTCGGCTCGGCGATTCCTCCGCCCGCCTCCATCTCCATTCTGAGCGGCCAAGGCCAAGCCGGGGTCGCAAGCCGCTTCTTCCCGTCGCCGTTTCGCGTCGTCGTGCGGGATAGCGCCGGCTTCCCGGTAGCGAATAAGGAAGTCAAGTTTTCAAAGTCTGGCGGAGTCGGCTTCCTATTCTGCTCCACTCCATCTGTCTGCTTTCAGATCACCGACGCCAACGGTCAAGTCGAGATGGGGTTCGTCCCCTTTCGAACGGAGCCTGGGTATTCGCAAACGCTGATCACGGTCACCGCCGGCAGCGCGCCCGCCCGTCTGATCTACCTCACCACCATTGGCGAACTCGGTGCGTCGCGGCAGACTCCCTCCCTTACCGCCATTGAAACCATCGCCCCTGCCTCGGGCGCTCTCTCAGGACTCGTAAACTCTACGCTGCCCGACGCCATTCAACTGCGAACTTCGCTCCCCAACGCCCCCACTGTCGGCCTGCCAATTCCGAACGTTGCTCTTTCCATCGCCGCCCCACTCGATTTTCCCGACCTCGCTTGCGAAGGCGAAGGCGGCGTCGTCCTTTCGAATTCGCTCGGAGTCGCCACCTGCTCTCTCCAACTAGGACCCGTTCCGGGAACCCTCAACATCCGGGACCACCTCAAAGT
>JBBRIO010000665.1:0-2307 GCA_038220855.1 Bryobacterales bacterium
AGGCGCGTAAGGCCCTCCCGCCTGAGAGGACATTCTAAGCCGTCATCATCCTGCGGGGCGGTGCCGAATGGCAGTGAGCCGGCGGACCTTCGACGCGAAAGCCGGGTTGTTGGTCAACTTTTGGTGAGTAGGGGTGGGTAACTTCTCGCGAGTGCCGAAGCCCTACGCTGGCTTATGGGAGCTAGAATTTTTCGCCGCCCCAGATTGCGGTTACACTGAAGGAGTTATGGAGATTTCAGCCATCGTGTCCGACCCGGAAATCATGAACGGAACTCCGTGTTTCCAAGGGACGCGGGTGCCATTCAAGAATCTCATCGACTACTTAGAGGGCGGTCATTCGCTGGGTGAGTTCCTACACCAGTTCCCCACTGTGTCGCGGGAGAACGCGATCGGGGCGCTCGAGGAAGCGAAGGAATCACTGCTTGCCAAGATCGTATGAAGATCTTGTTGGACGAATGCCTGCCCGTTGATTTCCGGCACCACCTGCCGGGCCACGAAGTCCACACGGCAGAGTGGGCTGGATTGAAGGGTTTGAAGAACGGACAACTACTCCGCGATGTAGAGAGCGCCGGGTACGATGTGTTTCTTACGACAGACCAAGGTATCCCGCATCAGCAGAACCTGGTAGGGCGTAAGATATCCGTGCTGGTCGTGCGCTCACGAACCAACCAGATCGAAGACCTGCTGCCGGCGGTTGGCGCGATTCTCGTCGAACTGAAGAGGATTCAGCCCGGGCAGATTGCGTTCGCATCCTGACCTCCGTGATCACCGTCGGAAAAGTAAGCTGTGAGGTTTTTGACCGCTTTTGCGCTTATACGCTCGCCTCCAGATACGGAGGATCCCCAGCAGCTGTAGCACTGTCCAGAGCGGCAGTCGCGGAGCGGGAGATGCGAGCGTCTCCTGTCAAATACCAGAGGATCGCATGGGTGTCGGCGAGGACGGCCGCCATCAGATCTCTTCCCTTGGAAAGTTCTTCCCCATGTCGCGTCTGGCTTCGTCAATGTCCTCAGCCGAAATGGAAATCCCTCGACCAGCCAGGATGCCCTTTATGCTTCGGAACGGCTTTTTCCGGGCTGCCTCGTCCCGCAGGCGAGTGGCATGGCTCAATATCTCTTGTTGCTTATCGAAGGGAAGAGATCGTACCGCATCCAGAATGGCCTGTTCAACCGACATGTCGACCTTTTCCCTATTATCACGAATCCGGCCGGCAACTTCGACGGCTATGAAGTTCAGTGGTCCGCGATGGCTCCTGAATTCTCATGTTGGGCTTGCGGCGCGGCACAAGCGAAGGATGAAAATGGGTCGGCACCTGGGCGATTTTGGTGGCGGTTGGCGGCAACCCACGCGATCGGCGGGTTTGCCCTTGCGGGAAGGCGGGGTTCGAGGCCCCGCCTTCCCGTTCCGGGGTCGGGTACCGGCCGGCAACGGGCGACGGGTGGCGACTGGTTCACCGTGTATCGCTCGGACGATCGTCCCAGGATCTAAACGCGAGTTCGAAGAGCACTTCGGTTGGCTATTCCTGGTTCCGGACTTACAGTCATTTCCCGACGCTGTGATGGCAATGGAATTCGAGAAGGAATACCAGTTGGTGAAAGTAACGGACGACGACAATACGCTGCCGCATGAAGATGATGACGAGTCGGATCTCGAAGGGGGCGGTGAAAAAGGCACATAGGTGGCCGACGACGACGGCAGAGCCACAACTGGCGGCACGAGGGGTGGGCGCGGAGTTTGACTCAAACGAATCGGCGTACGCGTTCTCCATTGAGGAGTTGACGCGCCCCAGACGGCAGGGCCGTTTGGGCAAGTGTTGCAGGTACAAACGGAGAATCCGGCAGGAGACTGAAAGGTGGTTCGCCGCCGCACCGGATTGTGCGCCGCCAGGCTGGCCGCGCTGGGGTGAAATCAGGTTTGGGCGTCATAGACGCTGTGCTCGCCAATCCAAAACCAAAGATATTCGGTTGGAAGTTTGACAGCTAACGCACGATATTTCAAGGTCACTCGCACCGACCAAAGATCCTGGCCGTTACGGTCGCCTAGCTTCTTTAAATGCAGGGATGGATGTTGCAGGTTCTCTTTAAGGAGCGAAAATTGTTTGTCAGCGCGATTGCGAATCTCAGCCGACAGCTTTCGATAGTCGTTCCAGAAATCTGCGTTCGCCCGATGGATCATTTGAGGAACTCGCGATCAACGGACACGTCGGGCGCTCGGGGGTGGCGCGCTTCTTGGGCCGGTTGGAACGGCTCCCGGCGGGCGGTGCGCTTCGGCGCTAGAGGGATCGTGTTCGCCCGGCTTCGTGGTCGGCCA
>JBBRIO010000666.1:0-2263 GCA_038220855.1 Bryobacterales bacterium
GGCCCGAGCGAGCTGGAGCATGAAATGGTCCGGGGGGAAGGTGACCATCTGGGCGTCGGCGTCGTCGTTTTCGAAATAATCGTGATCGTCCTGGAGGAAGAACACGGGCAGACCGCGGAGGCGGGTGCCGTATAGATTGGCGATTTGCTGGTCGCCGACGTGGCGGAGGACGGCTTCGTTCGGGGTGCCGAGCACCGGCAGATGGCGATCGAAATGGCCGGTGGCTTCGACGGCGGAGGCGGTGTAGCGGGCCGGGTGAGTGCCTTGGCGAAGGTCCCAATAGATGTGGTCGCCGTTGGCGATGACGGCGTCGGGCTGGAAGGAAAGGGCCCGGTCGAGGAGGCGGCCGCGTTGCTGGAGCGAAAGGTAGTTCTTCTTTCCGTTGGTCGCGATGAGGCGTTCGTCGCCGCCGGCGCAGGTGTAAATAAGCAGGCGAAGGCGCTGGGGGCGGTCGTCGGGGTCGGGGAGGGTTTTCAGGGTCCAAGGGGCGCAGAGGGCTTTCTTGGCGGCCGATAGAAGTTGGAGATTGTAGGGCCGGGCGGGCTGGAGTTGATCGGCGTCGAAGGACCAGAAGAGGCCGCCGGAGTCGGTTGGCTTTCCGGCGATGAGGCGCCCGTCGACCTTGAGCAAGGGCGAGCGATCCTGCTTCCGACGGAGCGAAACCTTGACCAAAAAGCGTCGATCATTGGCGGTGGGCAGGATGTGGACGACCTCGCCGGATTCCCATGCTGAAGCCAGGGCCGTGGCCGCGAGGCCCGAGAGCAGTTTTCTGCGGTCGATCGTCATCCGACGGCCACGAGGCTTTCGGTAGTGCGGAAGAAGATGGTCCCCTTTAAAATTGCGGGGGTTGCAAAACACGGTTCACCCATGTGGTTGCGAGCGAGGAGTTCGAACTTGGGGCCGGCCTTGATGACATAAACGTCACCATCGAGAGAGGGGACGAAAACCTTGCCGTCGGCGGCGACGACCGAGGCGTAGATCTGGGCATCGGGCGAGAGACGCTGTTCGTAAAGCTTCTCGCCGGTCTTCGAGTTCAGGCAGCGGACGACTCCATTGGTGTTGCCGAGGTAGATGTGGTCGCCGTAGACAACCGGCGTCGAAATATAGGAACCCGCGCCGTTGGCGGCCCAAACGAGGCCCTCGTTTTTGTTCGTATCAGACGGGGTGAGGTCGCCTTTGGCGTCGGGCCGAATCGCGTAAACGGGGGCCTTGCCACCATGGGCGTTAGTTAGATAGATCCAGCCGTTGGCCGCGAACGGGGTGGGGATGGGGTTGTCGCCGCCGCCGCCGATCCGCCAGCGCTCTTTGCCGGTTTCGAGGTCATAGGAGACGCTCCACGGCCAGCCGTTGGTGACCACTTGCACCGACGATGCGGTGGCGTGAATGTAGGGCGTTCCCCAACTGCGTTCGCAGATTCCCTTCCGAGAGACGCGCCACACTTCTTTCCCGTCGGCAAGGTTCAAGACGACCAGGAAGGGGTTCGCAGGATCATCGCAGAGCAGGGCGATGCGGTTGCCGTGGATCGAGGGCGAACTGCCGTAGCCCCAGCCGATGCCGTATTTGCTGATGTTGATGACGCCGAGATCGGTGCTCCACAGCAGCTTGCCATTGAGGTCGTAGCAGTAGAGGCCTTCAGAACCGAAGAACGCCACCAAGTGCTTTCCGTCGGTCGCCAGAGTTGTATTCGCGTGAGTGGCTTTTTCGTGACGAGTGGCCCGGGGCTTGGCGTTGCGCGCAGTTTGACGCCACAGCTCTTTGCCGGTCTGGGCGTCATAGCTGAGCACAACCCAACTCTGCTCTTCGTTGTCTTCGGCGGCGGTGGGTTCGCCTCCGATCGCCAATTTCAGCGGGGCCTTACCAGCCGCCTTTCGCACGGCGGAGCAGACGTAGATCCGGTTGTCGACGATGATTGGGCTCGAATGACCGAGCCCCGGGACCGGGCTCTTCCAGCGAATGCCGGCGGGCTTTCCGGTGCTTGCATCGGCGTTCCAGGCGGCGGGCAGCGAGAAGCCATCGGCCACGCCCACACCGAGTCGGCCGCGGAAGGCTGGCCATTCGGGATCGGCACCGAGGGCCGCCGACGGCAAGGTGGCCGCGAGACGCAATAGCTTCCGTCGGGAGTAAATCATGGAAAACCCTCTGCGCTGTAGATTTAAGCCAGGATACCCTGAATGGTGGTGTTTAACATAATCGCATTTGGCATTCTGGCCATCGCTGTGGCGTATCCGCAGGCTCCTATCGTGGGCCGCTCCTTTGACCGGGT
>JBBRIO010000667.1:0-2261 GCA_038220855.1 Bryobacterales bacterium
GGATTCGTGGCTCCGGTGATGGGGGGGATTATCCTTCGCAATACGAACAACGATTGGAACCTGTTCATTTCGATCATGGCGAGCGTGTACGTGCTGGGGATGTTGACGTGGCCGTTTATTGATCCGGTGACTCCGTTAGAAAACGAAGGCTAGGGTTTTTGATTTGGACGAGGTGTTTGCGACGGCGCGGGCCGAGGGCCCTTAACGACGCCAATCCAGTGGAGTGCGGCTGACATGAGAACAGCCGCACTGGGCGCAGTCGGGGTCGCCGCCGAAGACGCAGGGTTCGACTGGGGTTTTGAAGTCGGCGGTGTAATTGGCGGACATGCGGGAGAAGATGCTGTCTTCGGGGCTGGAGGGCGGGGCGAGGAAGGCTTTGGCCATACCGTCGGGGACGCGGAGTTTGGGGAGAGGGCGGGGATTTGGTCGGCGAGGCTGATGCGGCGGACGGGGGGGTAGGATTTCGGGGCTGAATTCGCGGCGTTGGGGCGTGTAGACACTCATCCAGAGTTTGTTGACCTCGGGGCGAGCGTTCCAGAAGGACACGTACTCTTCGAGGTAGCCGGGCTGTTGCATGTGCTGGTTGACGACGGTCCAGTGGGTATTGACTCTGGCGTCGGCGATGTAGCGGAGGATTTTTTCGTAGGTGGCGGGTTTGCGGCGGAGGTCGTGATCCTTGGCCAGACCGTCGACGGACGAGGCGGAGGATATTGGTGACAAGTTCGTCGCCTTATGAATCGGTGAGATCGGCGAGTTTGGCGCCGTCGGCGAAGTGGTTATCGCCATAGGGGTAGCAGCCTGGGCAGCGAAGCGGGCATTCGCGGGTGATCTCGACGGAGAGTAAGGGGATTCGGCGGCGGAGAATTTTGTCCCACGCGGTAATAAAGTTGGCAGGTCGCATCAGGCTCTACCTAACCTGGATACGCCTCCAGACGGGCATGTTGCCGACGAAATTCAGTTGGGTCTAAGAAGTTACAGAAGCGACGACCGTTAGGGAGGAGGGTGACGGGTACGTCGTCGTTGTAGAGAGCGCGGAGGGTGGGGTCGGAATCGATGTCAACGACAGTGACGACGAAGCCGAGTTCCGCTTGGGCTTGGCGGAGGGTCTTTTCGGCGACTTCGCAGAGATGGCATCCGGCGCGGGTGTAGAAAAAGATCGTTACCATGCGAGGTCTGGGCGGGAGCCGTAGCGTTGTTTGGGGCGGAGGAGGCGAATGAGCGCGATGCCGGCGAGGAAGCCGCCGATGTGGGCGAACCAGGCGACTCCGCTTTGGTTGAGGTGGGATTGGCCGACCGAACCGACGCCGCTGAAGAACTGGAGGACGAACCAGTAGGCGAGGATGAGCCAGGCGGGGATTTCCATTGTGGTGAAGAAGATGATGATGGGGACGAGCGTTAGGACCTTGGAGTGGGGGAACTTGACGAGATAGGCGCCCATCACGCCAGCAATGGCCCCGCTGGCGCCGATGGTGGGGACGCGGGAGTCTAGCGTAAACAGGTATTGGAGGAGCGTGGCGGCGACCCCACAGAGGAGATAGAACAGGAGGTACTTGAAATGGCCGAGGATGTCTTCGACATTGTCGCCGTAGATCCAGAGGAACCACATGTTGCCGATAAGGTGCAGCCAGCCGCCGTGGAGGAACATACCGGTAATGATGTCGACCCAGTGGAAGTGGCGGGGGACGAAGCCGTATTCGAGCAGGAAATGGTTGAGGGAGAATTCGTCGAGGGAGAACTCGTAGAGGAAGGCGAGCACGTTGAGAGCGATCAGGCCGATGGTGACCAGCGGAAAGGAGTAGCTCGGTTGAGTGTCGCGCAGGGGAATCATGGGTTGTTTTGGGTTAGGCTGAGGCTCTTTGGACGAAGTCTTTCTTGCTGCGGCGTTGGCCGGAGGCGATGAGGGCGCGGGCGGCGGCGGCGTCCTTGATTCCGCCTCTGGCTCCGATTTCCATGCAGTTCAGAGCGGCCATGGCGTTGGAGAAGTCGAGGGAGTCACGGAGACTGTAGCCTTCGAGGACGGAGAAGCAGAAGGCGCCATGGAAGACGTCGCCGGCACCGGTTGTGTCGAGGCAGTCGACGACGAAGGCGGGGGAGTAGACGAATGTGCCGTCCATGCGGGCGATGGCTCCGAAGGCACCGAGGGTCATGGCGGCGACCTTCATGCCGAACTCCTGCTGGATCATGATGAGGGCGCGGAATGGATCGCGCTCGTTGGTCCATTGGGGCGGGAATTCGGAGCTGGTGATGAGGTAGTCGATGTT
>JBBRIO010000668.1:0-2261 GCA_038220855.1 Bryobacterales bacterium
GTTCTTCATTTATGGAACTCCGGGACGTTCGAAAGTTGGGGAGCAAGGCCGACGAGTTTGTAGGCTTCGAGAAGGGCGCCCACCGAAGGGGCATAGCGCGGCGGGGCCACCTGGTTCCCCTCGACGACGGTAAGAAAGGTGGTGAAGTGATTGAGTAGAATCTGGCTCTGCCAAACGCCACCGATGGGAGCGACATGCACTTCGTCCCCCTCCTTAAACAGTTGATTCCGTACAGCCATCGCGAGCAAGGTGAACTGGCGGGCCATGCGGGAAAGTATATCCCCCGCGATGCGATCTCCATCTTTCGCCGCTTGATCGACCATGGGGGCGAAGGTGGCGATCCGGGAGCGCGGGTACTCTTCGGTGTACCAGAGATGAAGCAGTTCATTCATGTCGTGGGCCCCGGTAGCGGCCAATAGCCGATCGTGCAGCACCGTTTTCGCCCCCCAACCTTCGTGGTGGCGAAGCGCCGCCCGCAGCGCCTGACGGGCAATGTCAAACGCCCCACCTTCGTCGCCGAAAATATAGCCCCAGCCGCCAGCGCGGGCGATCCGCCCGACCGAATCGCAGCCGAACGAGATGGATCCGGTTCCGCCGATGACGATGATGCCGGGGCCGCCGCCGGTCGCTCCTGTCAGGGCGATGAGGGCGTCCGTGGTCACGTGTAATTCGTCCGTCGCCAATATCTGGCGGAGGATCTCCTGCTTATCCGCTGGGCCACCGCTGAAGCCGAGGCAGGCGGCGTGGAAACGGACGGTCGCGGGGTCCAAGCCAGCTTGCTGGCACGCCAGCGCCACACAGCCGCCTATCACCCGCACAAACTTCTCGCGGCCTTCTGCCGCCGACTTCACATGGTTGCAAGGCCCATCCGTGCCGCGACCGAGAATCTCGCCTTGGGCGTTACCGATCACGGCGATGGTGCTCGATTGGCCGCCGTCGACGCCGAGATAAAGAGGTGTCAAAACGTTCACGATTACTTCATTATCCTTTTTAGTTCATGGTTTGCAAGGATGCGATAAAGCCGCATCGAGCCGCGCGTGCCGATCTCTTCGATACCCCAGGAGTCACTCCGGTTTTGCAAGTCGGCGAACCAATACTCGCCCGCTTCGGCGGCAATATAGTGCACGTCCCGGGCGAGTAACTCTTCGAGCGCGGCGCGGCGCAGTCCGAGGGGAGGGGCCACCACGCGGCGCTCTACTTTAGCCTCGGGAATGCCTTCGAGTAGAATTCCGTCCCACGGCTGATCCGGGCTCATTTCGAGCACCACCTCATCCACGAGGAGTGGACTGCCCAGGTCGACGGCCACCCCGTCGCCCTTGCGCCAGGGGACATCGGCGTGCCAACGCGTCGCGAGCGAATTGTCAAAAGCCAGGGGCGCTTGTTCGCCCGCCGAATCGGCGTGAACCCGCCAATGCGGCGAGCGGGGGATCTCCGCGCCTTCATGAAACAGCCGCATTTCGTGGATGCTCCAGCGGGCATCGGGCCAATCGCGGGTGACCAGCACACGCGCCTGTGCAAGGGGACGCGGCGGGAACGTGTAGCGCACCTGAACGGTTGGCTTCCGATCTTCCCGCAACGCATTATGGATCGAATGCGCCAGAATCTCCCCTTGGGCAGACTGGAAAGCGACCACGATCTCCGGGCGGCAGTAGGCCTCCGCAAGTTGTTGAAACGAGTAAACGCGCCGCCCGGCCGGCACCTGTGCGTCGATCAAGCGCACGATGGGATACGTCGGCACGAATGCCGAAAGGTACGCCTCTTCTGACTTGATCCGCATCGCTTCCCGCCATACGATCTTGTCGAGCCGCCATCCGTACTTATGGCCGTAGAACTTGATCGAGTCAGGCCACGAAAGCGCGGCGTGAACCGCTACCGTTGCCAGCACCAGGCGGGTCCACGGCAGCATCGCCAGCGCCAAGGCAAGAAAGGGAAGGCCCGGCAACAGAAATCGCGTTCCGATGTTTGTGAAGTAGGTCGAGGTGAAAACCAACCAGGCCAACAGCAAACGCCGCCCCATCGGATTGCGCAGCGACAGCAATGCCAGCGGAGCAAGCAAAAACACCGGACCGAGCCGTCCAGCCAGATTGCCTCCCCCAAACGTCACTTCAAATGGAATCGTCCAAAGCGAAGCCAAACCGTACCGCGCCATGCCCGCCTTGTACTCTTTCTCGAACCATTGGTGTACGTACGGATTCGGGAACCAGGCGTTGAACAACGGTGCCACCGGATTGTTCCACCAGATCGCGTTCCGAACCATCCAA
>JBBRIO010000669.1:0-2242 GCA_038220855.1 Bryobacterales bacterium
CCCAAAGCCGACGCCACCGACTCCTTCCGGAAGAACTCCTCCGGGAACGTCAATAGCCACCGCGCCGCCTCAGCGAAAATCTCGACGTCCACCAGCAGATCGTCGCTCACGCCCCGCGCCCGCAGCCCTCCCATCTCAATATCCAACGCCGACAGCTTCGTATGAATCTGCTGCTTCTCCTCCGCGCTCGGCGTATACGGTTCCGTCCGCGGCCGAAACCGCGTCGTCGGCAGAATCTCCCCCACCCGTCCCTGCTTCGGCGACGGAACTAGGACAGTCTGGCTCAGCACCAAGCCGGTGGAGAGAAAACAAAAAACAATAGCGAAAACTTTCATGGGAGTGGCTCCGCTGTATCTTATCAGCGCCACGAAGCACTTTTCCAGGAAACGAAATCGAGTGGTACCCTGCAAAAGGCACGCGAAAGCAAACGAAAGCCAAAGGTAGAACAACACCATGCTCCGATCACTCCTCGTCGGCGCTCGCTAACGCCCCTGCCGGTGCCACAGCACCTGATTCAAATTGCCGCGGCCCGGATCGGAGAGCACCTCTCCCTTCCGCGTCGCGTCCACCGAATGCAGCCCCGGCGACTCCACAAAACCGATCACCTTCCCCGTCTTCCGATCCACGTTCACGAGCCACCCCGGCGCTTCGTTGATCAAGTTCCGCGCATGAGTTCCAATCCACAAGTTCCCGTCCGGCCCCGCCGTAATCGAAAACGTTTTTCCCAAATGGCCCCACTCCCCGAGATACTTCCCGTCTAAATCAAACCGCTGAATCCGGCCGTTCTGCCGATCCGCCACATAGATCACCCCATCTCGCACGACCAAACCATGCGGCAGATTAAACTGACCCGGACCCGTACCCGCCGTCCCCCACTGCTTCACCAATTGACCCGTCGCATCGTATTCCAGCACCCGCGCATTCGCATATCCATCGGCGACAAACACCCGCCCCCCCGGACCAAACCCGATATCCGCCGTCCCCCGCGCTCTTCCCTTCATCCGCTCCGGCAACCCGCCCACCTCAATTCGCAGCAACAGCTTCCCTTGCGGCGTGAACTTCAGCACCAACGAACTCCCCGAATCCACCGTCCAAACGTTGCCCTCCGGGTCCAGCCGAATGCTATGCGGAATCGTATAAAGCCCTTTCCCCCAGGACCGCACCATCTTCCCCTGCGCATCGATCACCACCACCGCATCCTCCCCCAGGTTGCGATTGATCAGATACGTCTCCCCCTTCGGCCCCGTCGCCACCGACGAAATATAGTCCGAATTCCAGCCCGCCACCTTCGGCTGAATCGCAAGCGGCATCCCCGGCCAGGGCAACCTCTTCGAACTTTGAATCAATGCCGTCAGCCGCGCCGCCTCCTCCGCCGTCGGCGGATTCGGTGGCGCCTGCGCCGAGCAAACCAGGACAAAGCCACAGAGCAAAGAAACTTGTTTCATCGCCCGGAAGAATATCACGCGCGAACGGCTATGATGGGGCCATGGTCCGGCAACTCCTCCTGTTCCTCCTCTTCGCCGACTCCGAAACCGACCCCGCCGTCTGGCGCCGCCTCGGCCTCGCCCACATCTCCGCCAACCGCCTCGCCGAAGCCGAACCCGCCCTCCTCCGCGCCTGCAAACTCGAACAGCCCCCCGTCGATAGCTGCTACTTTCTCGCTCGCAACCGCCAATCCCTCGGCCAGTTCGAACCCGCCCGCGAAGCCTTTGACCTCGCTCTCCAAGCCGCCCCTTCCGCCCAAGTCCAACGCGCCGCGGGCCTCAATTACATCGCCCTCGGGCGCGACACCGACGCCGAACGCCATCTCCGCCAAGCCGTCGCCCTCAGCTCTAACTCCCCCGACGACCCCCGCGTCGATCCCCGCGTCGATCTCGGAGCCTTCCTCTTCCGCCAAGGCCGCCTCCCGGAAGCCGTCGAAGTCCTAACCCAGTCCGCCAAGGCCAACTCCCCCCGCGCCCATCTCGAACTCGGCCGCGTTCTCCTCCAACAGGGCAAACTCGCTCTCGCCACCCAACACCTCGAACAAGCCGTCCGCCAAAACCCCGCCGACGCCAACGGCCACCTCCTCCTATCCCGCGCCTACCAACGCCTAGGCCGCGATGCCGACGCCGCCCGCGAACTCGCCCTGGGTGAATCCCAGCGCCGCCAAAAGCAGCCCTAAAGCTCTTCCACCTGTACCACCCGATCCACCGCCACATCCCGTAGCGTCTGTTTCCCGCCCCCCGGCCCAGGAGTCGCC
>JBBRIO010000670.1:0-2200 GCA_038220855.1 Bryobacterales bacterium
TCGGAAAACGACAACCTCCCCGGCTTCGTCGTCATGTCCGACGGCGCCATGAAGTGTGGCCCCCAGGGCTACAGCGCCGGCTTCCTCCCCGCCATCTACCAGGGCACCGTTTTCCGCGGCGGGGCCCACCCCATCCTCGACCTCGCCACCCCCGCCGGCGTCGCCGAAAAAACCCAGCGGTCCACCCTTGATTTCATAAACAAACTCGATCAGCAGCATCTCGCCGCCCGCCCTGGAGACTCCGATCTCGAAGCCCGCCTCGCCTCCTATGAACTCGCCTTCCGCATGCAAGCCGCCGCCCCTGACGCCGTTGACATCACGAAGGAATCCGAAGCCACCAAAGCGCTCTACGGCATCGGCGAAAAAGCGACCGACGATTTCGGCCGCAAGTGCCTCCTCGCCCGCCGTCTCGCCGAACGCGGCGTCCGCTTTATCCAACTCTACTCCGGCACCAATCAAGGCGACGACTGGGACGCCCACACCGACCTCACCGGCGGCCACAACAAGATGGCCGCCAAAAGCGACCTCCCTATCTCCGGCCTCTTAACCGATCTCAAAGCCCGCGGCCTCCTTGACCAGACCTTAGTCATCTGGGGCACCGAATTCGGCCGCACGCCCTTAGCGGAGGGAGCCAACGGCCGCGATCATCACCCTTATGCGTTCTCGATGTGGATGGCCGGCGGAGGCATCCAAGGCGGCAAGGTCTACGGCTCCACCGACGAGTTCGGCCTCCGCCCCGTCGACAACCCCGTCGACACCCACGACGTCAACGCCACCATCCTCCGGCTCATCGGTATGGACCATCTCAAGCTCACCTATCTCTATCAAAGCCGGGACATGCGCCTCACCGACGTCCACGGCGACCGCGAATTCACCAAGTTCCTACTATCCTAAAGGGATGCGCCGTAGCTTATTTTCCCTCCTCCTAGCCCCCCTCCTCCTAGCCCAACCCGCCCCCGTCGCCAAACGCGTCGACCACTCTGAGCTCCGCCACGGTGCCACCCTCAACGATCCCTACTTCTGGCTCCGCGAAAAGCAAAACCCCGCCGTCTCCGCCTACCTCGAAGCCGAAAACGCCTACACCGCCCAACTCACGAAACACCTCGATCCCTTCCGCGAAGCCCTCTACAAAGAACTCCTCGGTCGCATCAAACAAACCGACCTCTCCGTCCCCCAACTCCGCGGCACGCACTTCTATTACTCCCGCACCGAAGCCGGCAAGCAGTATCCCATCCAATGCCGCCGCAAAGCCAGCATGGAAGCCCCCGAACAAATCGTCCTCGACCTCAACGAACTAGCCCAGGGCCTCAAATTCTTCAGCCTCGGAGCCCTCAAAGTCAGCCCCGACGAAAACCAAGTCGCCTACATTTCGGACACCACCGGCTACCGTCAATACAAGCTCTCCGTCCGCAATCTCTCCACCGGCCAAACCCTCCCCGACTCCGCCGAACGAGTCACCAGCCTCGAATGGGCCGCCGACAACAAGACCCTCTTGTTCACTACCGAAGACGCCGTCACCAAACGTTCCAACCAACTCTGGCGCCTAACCCTCGGCGCCAAGGTCGAAGGCCCCCTCTACGAAGATCCCGACGAACTCTACTCCATCGCTCTGAACCAAACCCGCGACCTGAAATACATCATGCTCGGCAGCGGCAGCACCGATACCACCGAATTCCGCTACGTCCCCTCCGCCCGCGCCGCCGTCGATCCCATGAAGATCTTCCTCCCCCGCGAAAAGGGCCACCGCTACAACGTCGACCATCGCGCAGGGCTCTTCTACATCCGCACCAACCGCGACCAAGCCAAAAACTTCAAGGTCATGACCGTCCCGGTCTCGAACCCCGCCGTCGCCAATTGGAAAGCCTTCCTCCCCCATCAACCCACCGTCCTCCTCCAGGGCCTCGACCTCTTCCAGGATTTCGCCGTCGCCGTCGAAAAGGCCGAAGCCGTCAACACCCTCCGTCATCTCGACTTCAAAACCGGCAAGTGGAAGCCGCTTTCGTTCCCCGAACCCGTCTTCACCGCCCTCCCCTCTGGCAACGCCGTCTTCGCCGCCAAAACGTACCGCTACACCTACCAAAGCATGATCACGCCCTCCAGCGTCTTCGATTACGACGTCGCCTCCGGCCAGTCCACCCTCCTCAAGCAGCAGGAAGTCCTCGGCGGCTATAACCCAAAGGATTACATCTCCGAACGCGTC
>JBBRIO010000671.1:0-2183 GCA_038220855.1 Bryobacterales bacterium
CTTCAAATGACTATCCCAGTCCTTGGCGGGTAAGTTCAACAGGAAGTCGACCAAAGAATTCGTCACGGACTCGGGTAAATCCGTCCGCCCCAAGTTGGCCAGCACCACAATCCCGCTCTTCGTTTCCGGTATCAACGTCACGCGGGCCCGAAAGCCGTCCAGCACGCCCGCATGGCCCAGAATCCGGTGCCCGCGGTAGTGGGCAATGTTCCAGCCCAGCGCGTAGGTGTTCTGCGTGGTGTCCGGATTCAGCTCTTGCGACGCGGCGGTCGGGCGAATTACCGTTTGTGGCAAGTAAGTCTCTTCCAGGTTCTTCGTCGACACCAGCCGCCGGCCTTGATACTCGCCGCCATTAGCGTGCAGTAACACCCATTGGGCCAGATCACGCGCCGAGGAGTTAATGGCTCCAGCCGCGCCTACGTTATCGAAGTTCACCCAATCGAAGGCCTTTACTTGCTCCTTGCTCTTCCGGTGCGGCACCGCGCGGTCGCCCTGCTTCAGCGCCTCGTTATAGCGAGTAGTGGTCCGGCTCATGCCCAGCGGCCCGAAGATCCGTTGCGCCATGAACTCATCCCAGGACGACCCGGCCACCTTCCCCACCAACTCGCCCGCCGTCAGGAACATGATGTTCTGATACTGATACTCCTGGCGGAATTGCTTGTTCGGCTTAGCCGCACCGATCCGCTCGATGATCTCCCCGCGAGAGAGGCTCGTCTTGTACCAAAGCGCATCATGGCGCGGCAGGCCGGTGCGATGGCAGAGTAAGTCGCGCACCGTCACATTCTCATTGGCCAGCGCATCCAGTAGGCGGAACCCGGGGTAGTGCTTGCGCACGGGATCGTCCCAAGCCAGCTTACCCTCGTCGGCTAACATGGCCACCGTTAGCGCCGTAAAGGCCTTGGTGGTCGAGGCGATCTCAAACAGCGAGTCCGCCGTCACCGGGTCGGGCTTGCCGAGTTCGCGCACGCCGTACCCTTTCACATGCACAATCTTTCCGTTCTCCACAATCGCCACCGCCGCGCCGGGCGAGGCCCAGGTTTTTAGCGAAGCTTCCAATAGCCGGTCCACCGCCGCGGTGTCGATGGCGGGCAAGTGACCGGCGAGAAGGAGAAGCGAAAAAACGCGCATGGGGCTATTGTAGCTATCCTGAAGTTTGGAGCCGATCATTCTTTTTGATGGCGCTTGCAACCTCTGCCAGGGGTCGGTGCAGTTCGTCATCTCGCATGACCCCGCTGCCCGCTTCCGCTTCGCCTCGCTCCAATCGCCCGCTGGCGAGCTTTTGAGAGCGCAGTACAACGTCACCGTTGACAGCGTCGTGCTAATCGAAGACGGGCGCGCCTACACGGAAAGCGACGCCGCTCTCCGCATTGCTGCCCGCCTGGGTGCCCCGTGGAGTTGGCTCGCCATCGCCCGGATCCTGCCTGCGGCGCTGCGCAACATCGCATACAGTTTCATCGCGCGCCACCGCTACCGCTGGTTCGGCAAGCAGGAAGTCTGCTGGTTGCCCACGCCAGACCTCGCGGCGCGGTTTCTGAACTAAGCCAGGAAGCCCAGCCCATGAAATGCCCGAGCGGGCGATGAGGCGTCGGCGGCGTACACCGAGCGCGTGGTCCTACCGCAAAGCGACTCAGTTCGATTGTCAAACGTTTGTTTTGAACGAACTTTTTGGCATTCGACGCTTAGGGACCGTTCCCCTCACTCGCGGCTGAAAGCGCAGGCTTTTGAGTCCCTTCGTCCATTCGGTCGACGAACTGATTGGATGGCCCCGTGCAAGCCCGGCTTCTTCGCAAGTTTGGCCCGTTTTACTCCGAGCGGCCTTGATTCCGGCGTAAAATGAAAGGCGCAGGATGCTCACCGACACCACACCCCGAGCTCAGCGCGTTTATGACGCGGCCATCGCCCGATTGACGCCGGCTCAGCGGGTCGAGATGGTAATGGAGATGATCTCCGCTACCGAAGATCTCCTCCGCGCCGGCGTTCGCCTGCGCCATCCCCAGGCCACCGGCGAAGAATTCGATTATCAACTGCTGCGGGCCAAGTACGGCCATGAACTCGCGGCGCGGGTCTACGGCCGCTCCGCGTGACCCTGGCGGAGGCATTTCAGCAGATCCGCAAGGCGCTCGACCAAGCAGGAGTCTCCTACGCGATCGGCGGATCCTGGGCCAGTTCGATCCACGGAGAAC
>JBBRIO010000672.1:0-2160 GCA_038220855.1 Bryobacterales bacterium
GCCTTGCCACGGGATTACCGGGCTGCGGAACCCGCTCGGGTTCGGCTAAAAACGGACGACTTTTTTCAATTCCGGGGAAAAGGGGTCGAAGCGGTGCTTTTTGGGGTAAAGCTGGATGCTGGTGAGAAATCGCGGCTAACGGTTCGCATATTTACCCGAACGATGGCACGACCGACGTCCAACTGGAAGTGAAGGTGGATGGAGCGTTCGAGGGGGTATCGAATTTCAGTCGATCCTTCCACGGAGTGCTCTACAACAAGTACTACGAACTCGATTTTGACGTGTCCGTAACCGGGACGGCGCCGTTCAAGATTGCGATGGCGGCCGAGGCGTTTGGCTGCTGCCTGGTGGCGGACTTGATCACCCCGCCTATCGACCTAAAAGTGAAGGAGCCGGAGAAGCCTCAGGTCGACGAATACACGGTGCGGGTTACTTACTCCAATCTGAAACCTGGCCCCAGCGCGCCGGGAGGTTGGAAAACCGGCATGCGCGTAAGCGCTGGTTTTGACGACCGCGGCGCGATGAGCTTTAGCGCGCCACCGCGATCCAAGACTTACAAGGTAACCCGTGGCGGCGGGACGGTGTCTTCTTCGTTTCTCACAGAACTGTATTGGCCGGATACGGGCTCGCTACAAGGCGGCACGGACACGCCGGTCTCCATCTCGTTCACGCCTTATCGCTAGACAGGCGCCCAAACTGCGACTCCTATCCACTCTCGTTGTCCCGCTCTTCGCTACGACTCGTGCTGCCGCGGATTCACGCGCGATCTATCGGGCTTATCAAGATGCCAGCCTGCTCGACGCGACAGGCGCAGTGCTTCAGCGAGCCCACTTTCTATAACGACCTTGACCTGCGGACGATCTCATTCCTTCAATCAGCAAACCCGTCTACCGCGCATCGCCCCGGCGCCTGCGGCGTTGCTCCTCCTACCTGCCAGCCACGATCGACTTCGGCCTTGGTACCGATGCCCCGTATCTCACCCTGTATGCAACCGGCATCCGCAATCGGGCTGCCCTAGTGGACTTCATACTGATCGCTGGAGGGATTCCGATGAAGCCCTTGTTCGCAGGGCTGCATTCCGAATTAAATCAACATTCCGTTGCCCCGGACCGTGGCCGGCCAGGGCATCGTCGGAGTCTTCGCAACAATCGGCGGGGAGAACGCCAACCGGATCAAAATCGAGACCGGAACCACCCGCTGATGCCGCCCCGCGAGCGGCAAACTCGCCGCTGGGGCGCAGGTCGCCAATCGATCCCTACTTCTTCCGCATCTTCTGCCCAACTTTCTCTACTTCCCCCCAAACCCGCAGCAAATTCCCGCTCCACAGCTGGCCGATCTGCTTTTCGGTATAACCGCGCCGAACCAATTCCAGCGTCACGTTAAAAGCCTCCGCCGCGCTATCCCAGCCATCAATCCCGCCGCCCCCGTCGAAGTCGGACGAGATGCCAACGTGGTCAATCCCGATCAGCTTCACCGCGTAGTCGATATGGTTCACCATATCTTGCACGTTAGCCCGAGCGCCCGGCGGATACTTGGCGTCAATCTCGGCCATCTGCTTTTCGTACCGAGCGCGGGTGTCGGCCGGCAGCATATTCAGAAACCCCGCCGAACGGCGAGGCGCGGCGCCGGCCGTCGTCACAGCAGCCTTGGGCTCTTCCACCGCACAAGCCCGCGGGTTCGCCGCCGGCCGCCTAAACGTCGGGCCACCCGTCCGTCCGCCGCCCCCGCCAAAGCCCATGTCGGTGCGCAGTTTGGTCAAAGCTTCCGTTCGTTCTTTCGAATCCACCTTCAGATACGAAGCAAAGCCAACGATCTGCACCACGCCCCCGTTCTTCTTGAGCGCCAATAGCTGTTCATCGTCCAGATTACGACTGTGGTCCGCCAGCGCTCGCACGCTCGAGTGCGAAGCAATCACTGGCGCTTTCGAAAGACGAATTGCTTCCAGATTCGCCCCCTTCGACGGATGCGAAATGTCCACCATCATGCCGAGCCGATTCATCTCGGCAATCACTTCCCGGCCGATCGGCGAAAGCCCATTATTGTGCAAATAGCCCGACGCCTCGCCCGTATTCGAGTCCGCCAGTTGACTGTTGCCATTGTGCGCCAGGGACATATAGCGACCGCCCCGGTCATAAAACTCCTTCACGCGCGTCACGTCCG
>JBBRIO010000673.1:0-2137 GCA_038220855.1 Bryobacterales bacterium
CAACCGTCATCGGCAGCGCGGCGTTGATCTCGCCGAACCGCTGGACCAGGTTGTACGTGAACGAATCGTAGTTGTCGATCAGCAGAATCATGGAAGAAATTCGGAATGCGGAGTTCGGAATGCGGAATTCAGCGTGCCGCATTTGTAGCGATAGTCTATGAAGTGAAGACTACGGTTGTCGTGCCGGGCGCTGTCGTAGTACTGCGCGGAATGCATTCCATATGCCTGCTTCAGCAAGTTGGATGCTGATGCAGGTGTCGCTTGCGTTTGCAGCGATAACGACTCATTCCCGCCCGTGGAATGAGATTCCGGGAAACAGATCGTCCAGCGGGATCGCCTCTTTGATGGAAAACCGGTCCTTCCGTTCGATTCTCTCCCGGTTGGCTGCGACGAAGTCCCTCCAAACCGACTGGCACTTCTGCCGCTTCTGTGGCGTATCGACATCCGTACCCAAGTTCTTACTTCCGGCGTCGCGGAGGATGCAGGTCAGGCTTTCGACGGCTGACTTCGCCAGTGCAGGTTTTTCGATCAGTCCGACTGTTAATTCCACGTATTCCAGCGGCGAGCACAGGTGGTGGGCAGCCTGTTCCGCGGCGTTTCGCAGCCAAGATTCCTCGGCCGTGCCGAATACCCGCAGCACGGCGGGCTTCCATTCGGGGGGCGCATTTACATGCACGTGACGCAAAGCGGCAATTTGCACATCGGGGTTCGGATCGACGATTCGCTCGCGGACCAGTCCGCGGAATGCTTCGGCGGTCGGGTCCGGCAGGCACGATACGGCCACCTTACGAACGTAGTCCATCTCGTCCTTGAGTACAGCCTGAAACGTCGCCTCCCAGCCCGGTGGACGGTAAGCGGGATCGTGCTTGATCTTCTCGACGAAGAGAAGTTTAGCGCCGCTGGTCGCCGGCTTCGAGTCGACGGGCACGCCGCTGGCGATCAGCATTTGGGTCGCCCGTCGCAGCTCGCCGCATGCCCCCGGCGCGCGCGGATAGCGACCCTCTTCCACTTTCGCCCCCTGGGCTCCCTTGACCGCGAAGGTGAAGGCCGCGACGAAGTCCGGCAGATCTTCCGCGGTGCCGAGGCAACTGAGCATAAACGCGCCGCGGAACAAGCTCGCCTCGTCGCGTTTTGCGAGGCAGGCGCGAGCGTGCCTGCGTACGGCGACCGCGAACTCCGGCCGCCACGATTTGTCGCGCAGCCAGGTACGCGGGCCGACCGAGTCGGTGTCGAAGAAGTTTCTTTTCTGCAGTTTGCCTTCCAACATCGGGTCGGGCATCCGCAGGTAGAGGGCCTCCTGCACCGCGTAAACGAACTTCGCGTCGGCGTGGTCAAGCAATTCGATGAGGAGTTGCGTCGCACGCGGGTCGGCCATTTCACCCAGTGCCAGCAGTGCGCTGTACGACCCGGCCCGAGCCCGCTCGGTCATGATGGGAAGGTAGAGCGGGTGGTTCAGGCGGTGGTATTGCCAGATCTTGTGTGGTTCCTCGCGCTCGATCTTCGGCGGCGGGTTAGCCGCGTCCAAATCGTCAACCAATTTCCGCGCCTGCTCTAATGTCGGCATGACCAGCTCGATCCAGCATCCGTCCGATCCGCTCCCGGCCGTGATCCAGTACTTGCCCGGACGGTCGAGTCTGCGGTAAGCGAGCAATTCAAGGGACTCCGTGTCCTTAGCTCCGGGAGCAAGTTGAACCGTGCCGCCAAGTCCACCCAGACACATCTGGTTCGGGTTGGGGTCAGCCATCTGTTCGCCGTCTTCGTGGGTGGCCTCGATGTAATAACTGAGGTGCCGATCCGCGCCGCGGTAGTCGCCGCCCTTCATGTACTCGACCTCGACAGGACCGACGTTCGTGATCACATGATTGATGTTGATCGTCTCGCCCACGAAATACTTGTCCTTCTCGACAACGATCGATGTCTTCGTTACGGCCTGCGCTCGCCGCTGCTCCCGGAGTTTCTCTGCCACGTTGTAGCTTGCCGGCGCGGCCGTCAGGTCCCATAGCAAGATCGTCTCGTCTGTCATGATGGAGGCAAGCAACCGGCCATCCGCCGAGAACGCCACTTTGGCGAAATTCGCGAACGCGTCCTCAAGGGCGGGACCAGGTTTGGCCGTCCCGATTTCCCAGTAGCGGAGGTA
>JBBRIO010000674.1:0-2123 GCA_038220855.1 Bryobacterales bacterium
TCACTTGGACGGTTGGACGTGGGAAGAGATGGCCGTCGAGAAATCGACCGCCATGCAGATGCGCCTGCCATCGATTGAAGCCGGTTTCGGAGGCCGCGGCGGCGGACGTGGCTTCGGTGCCGCTCGCCGGCCGTTCGCCGAAGTGAAGCGCCGTTACGAGGAACAGATGCAGCAGGTGCGGCTCTTCTTTGAACAGGCGCGGGCCTACCAGATGCGCAAGGCCAACCCGGTGCTCGGCTTCAAACCCGACCTCCGGTTCGAAGCGATGATCCCGGTCCTCGAAGGTAAGAAGCCGTTGATGATTGTCGCCGAGAAGGAGAGGGCAATTCGCGACGCCCTCGCCTTTGCGGACCGCGAAAAAGTGAAGATCGTTTTGGCGGGAGCTCGCGAAGTCGATTCGTTCCTGGAGGAGCTTGCGAAGAAGAATATTCCAGTCGTGCTTCCCGACCTTTACCAAGTGCCGATGGAAGACGACGCGAGCATAGATGAACCCCTCGACATCCCGGCGAAACTGGCCAAGGCCGGCGTTAAGTTCGCGTTCGGCAGCTACAATATAGAACGACCGCGGAACCTTCCCTTCCAGGCGGCGAACGCGGTCGCCAATGGGCTACCCTACGACGTGGCGCTAAAGGCTTTGACGTTGCATGCCGCGGAGATTTGGGGCATCGCCGACCGCCTCGGCTCCATCGACAAGGGGAAGTTCGCCGACTTCATTCTTACCGACGGCGATCCGCTCGAAACCAAAACGCAGATCAAGCAGATGTGGATTTTGGGCAATCCGGTCAGCCTCGAAAACCGCCACACCAAGCTCTACGAGCAGTACAAGAAACGGCTCTAATCGCAATCATAGTTTACCCCCCTTCACGCGGACATTAAATTCTGATACTGTTCGCATGAAGGTGCTCCTTGAAGCTACGCTCCACACTGCCTCTAATCCTGTCTACCCTTTGCTTCGCCGACGATACGCCGAAGCCGTCCGACGCGCACGCGCCCCTCTTTCGGCCGAAGGCGAACACCGTTAGTCGCGACAGCGAACGCCTCACGGCCAATCTCCCCAAGCCGCTCGCTCCGTCGAAGCCCATTGCTCGCACTAACTTCATTGATGAGGAGGTGTTCGGTCGCATGGAGCGCGACGCGATCCCATCGGCACCGCTCTCTACCGACCTCGAATTCCTGCGCCGCCTTCGCCTCGACCTGACCGGTCGCATCCCCTCGGCGACCGAAGTCCGTGAGTTCCTGGCCGACCCCGCCCCGAACAAACGCGCGCTACTCATCGACAAGCTCACCGGCAGCCCCGAGTTCGTCGATAAATGGGCCTACTTCTTCATGGACGTCCTCCGCGCCAATGGCAAGATGGGCCGCGGCCATACCCTTTTCCACTATGCCCTGAAAGAGAGCCTCGCCGCCGATCGCCCTTACGATGACTGGGTCCGCTCGCTGATCGCCGCCTCAGCTAAGAGCAACTACGTCGTGGCCGCCGTTAACCCGATCGTCCGCGAACACGTCGAAGGCAAGTCCGGCGAGGCCGACCACGGCGACGATATCACGAAGGTCAACCAACTCGACACGCACGACGAACTCACCATCCTCTACGGCAAGGTCTTCCTCGGAATTAACCTCTCCTGCGTCTCCTGCCATAATGGTCGTGGTCATCTGGAAAAAGTGAACGCTTACCTGACCACGCAGAAGCGCTCGGACTTCTTCCAGCAAGCTTCTTTCCTGTCCGGCACCCGCTACATTCCGCATCTGGAAAAGTCCGCCGTGGTGATGGGCCACTTTCTCGTCGACGATGCCGGTGCTCCCTACAATACGAAGGCCGAAAGCATGCTCCGGACTCGCCGCTCCGGGGGGCCGAACACGCCCAAGTTTGTCCTCTCCAATGAGACTCCCGCCCCCGGGGCTGAGCCGCGCGTCGAACTCGGCCGCATGCTGACGAGCCATCCCCAGTTCGCCCGCGCCACGGTCAATATGTTCTGGGCCAAACTAATGGGCATTGGCATTGTCGATCCCTACGATGAGTTCGATCTGCTCCGTCTCGACCCGGAAAAACTTCCCGCCGGTTGGGACGTGCAACCTTCGCATCCCGCCCTCCTCGAAAAGCTGGCCACGTCCTTCCGGACAAG
>JBBRIO010000675.1:0-2112 GCA_038220855.1 Bryobacterales bacterium
CCTACGATCCGGACCCCGTGGTTCACAAGACTCGACGCACGTTGACCGTGCAGAAGAAGGTGATCGAAGCGCGGATCGAACAGTTGAAGGACGCCATTGAAAGAGTGACCAGCCCGGAGCTCGTTGCCTTGGATGCACAATTGGAAGGGCTGAAGGCGAAGGCCGGTCCAAGTGCCGCCGAGGGTTCGGAGAGAAAGAGCCCGAGCAACGGATATCACTCGAACATCGAAGGGAAGCAGGAAGCCACCAAATGGGTGCAGGTCGATCTCGGTCGAACCGTTCCGCTCGACGAGATTCGCCTTGTGCCGGCGCGCCCGACGGATTTTCCGGATACACCGGGCTTCGGCTTTCCCGTTCGGTTCAAGGTGGAGTCATCCGACGACGCGAACTTCGCCTCGGCCAGCATGTTGTCGGACCGGACCATCGCTGATTTCCAAAACCCCGGCGACGTTCCGTTCTCCATCGCTCCCAAGGAAATCCAGGCTCGCTACGTGCGCGTCACTGCCACGCGGCTTTGGGAACGGACCAAGGATTTTATCTTTTCCATCGGTGAAGTGCAGGTTTTTTCCTCCGGGACGAACCTCGCGCGGGCTGGCTCCGTCACTGCATTGGACTCGATCGAGTCGGGGCGTTGGTCGAAGAAGAATCTCATCGACGGGTACAGCAGTCGCAGTCGCCTGGTGGACACGTCCTACCCGCCTGCCGAACTCGCGCGTCGCCGCGTGCTGGATGCCGAACTGTCACGCTTGACGCAACAGCGGAAGGAGCTGTTCGCGTCGTTGGTTCCCGTGGAGTTGAAGAACGACCAGGCGCGGGTCGAAGCCGAACTTGCTTCCACCGTGAAGAGCCTGGCAATGCTGCCCGAGCCGAAGATGGTTTATGCGGCGGCGAGCGACTTCAAACCAGAGGGCAATTTCGTCCCGGCGAAAGGAATGCGCCCGGTCCACTTCCTCCCGCGTGGCGATGTGAAGAAGCCCCAAGAATCGATGCTGCCCGGCGCGGTCGCCTGCGTGCCGGGACCGGAGGCGCGCTTCCAGCTTTCAGCGAACCATACGGAATCGGAACGACGGGCGGCGTTGGCCCGGTGGCTGACCGATTCACGCAATCTCCAGACGCGGCGCTCGATCGTGAACCGGGTCTGGCAGACTCATTTCGGTCGTGGCCTGGTCGATACACCGAATGACTTCGGCCACATGGGCAGCCCGCCAAGTCACCCGGAGCTGCTGGACTGGCTGGCGTTCTGGTTTCAGGAGAACGGCGAATCGCTCAAGAAACTTCATCGCCTGATCGTGACCAGCGCGACCTACCGTCAAAGTTCCATCGCACGCTCTGCGTCCGGCGAGAAGCTCGATGCCGACAACCACTTTCTGTGGCGGATGAATCGCACCCGGCTCGACGCGGAATCGATCCGTGACACGATGCTTCAAGTGAGCGGTCAACTGGACCTGACCATGGGCGGCCCGAGTGATCGCCAGTTCTTCTTCAAGGACGATCATTCGCCCTTTTACGACTACACCCGCTTCGATGTGGATTCGAAGGAAGGTCGTCGGCGGAGCATTTACCGGCACCTCGTCCGCAGCGTGACCGATCCGTTCATGGACTGCCTCGACGCGGCCGACCCGTCGCAATTGGTCGCCCGCCGGAACACCACGCTGACCGCACTTCAGGCGCTCGCGACGTTGAACAATCCGTTCGTCCTCCGCCAATGTGAACACCTCGCGGAACGGTTGCAGGCGGCGACACCGGATGTGTCCGGGCAGATGAAGTTGGCGTATCGGCTCGCCTATGGCCGCACGCCGACCGGCAGCGAATTGAAATCCCTGGACGCCCATGCCCGGAAACACGGGCTGCCGTCCGCCTGCCGCGTGCTGTTTAACAGCACTGAATTCATGTTTGTAGATTGATTCGTTCAGAACTCGGGGCTTGCAAAGAGGCTCCCCTTGGCTACTTTCCACGCTCCGCCGTTCTTGGATGAACCATACGGCGTCAGAGCAAACCGACTTATGGCTACAGCTAACGATCTTCGCCGCGGCATGGCGATCAACTACAACGGCGAAATCACCGTCGTCCTCGACATGCAACACCGCACGCCGGGCAATCTCCGCGCCTTCG
>JBBRIO010000676.1:0-2098 GCA_038220855.1 Bryobacterales bacterium
GCAACAACGACCGCGGCATCACCTTCTACCACCTGCATAACGTCTGGCAAGTTCGCTTCGCCAATCTGCTCGTGGCCGTTGCGCCCCGAGCCGCCGAAGCCCGGTTCTTACAACTGCAATTCCTCTACGAAGCCTTCGGCAAACTCGGGCTCGAACTGGACCGCATCTCCAGACTCCAGCCCTACCTCAATGGCGATACCGGATACCTGCCCCTCGTCGATGGGCGCTATGCCATGATCGACGCCGCCGACTTTGGAAAATCCGTCGCCCACATGTGGCGGCTGAAAGACACCTACGTCCTGACGAAAATCGACGCAAAAGAGATGGCGCTCTATCGGTTCGTGCTCGGCCCCGATACCCCCAAACGCGGGAAACCGGTCTATCACGACAGAAACCCGCTGAACTGCCGCCGGGCCAATCTCGGCTTTCTGAACTGCGCCCACGCAGCCGCTTCGGTCCGCAAAACGTCGAAGAAAACGACGTCGGACTACAAAGGTGTCTCCTGGATAAAGGACCAGTGCCTCTGGCGCTCCTCCGTCAGGAAGGACGGAAAATATTACTACATGGGCGAGTTCCGCTCCGAATGGGCCGCCGCCAAGGCCTACGATGAATGCGCCCGGGAAGTGTTCGGCGAACACGCCGCGCTTAACTTCCCCCAACCCGGCGAGCAGGCTGCCCTCCGGCCCAAGGTCACCATCGCCGAGGGCCGCCAGCTTGACCTATCCTTCGCTGCGTAGAAATCGTCCCGTGTGGGATCCCGGCAGCAGCGCAATCTGCTCCGGGGTCCCCACTCCCAGGATTCGACCTCCCGCGCTGCCGCCTTCCGGGCCCAGGTCGACCACCCAGTCGGCCGCGCGGATCACATCCAAATTATGCTCAATCAATAGAATCGACCCCCCGTTCTGAATCAGCCGCTGAAAGCTGTCAAGCAACTTGCGAATGTCGTCATAATGCAATCCTGTCGTCGGCTCGTCAAAAATGAACAAGGTCCCCTCCGACGTCGATTGCGCCAAATGAGCCGCTAACTTCACCCGTTGCGCCTCGCCGCCCGACAGCGTGGTCGCCGATTGCCCCAGCCGCAAATAGCCCAAGCCAACATCGGCCAATACCTGCAATCGCCCCTTCAGCTTCGGGGTCTCGGCAAAGAAGCGCAACCCCTCCATCACCGTCAACTGCAGCACCTGATGAATGTTCAGCCCCTTGTACTTCACGTCCAGAATCGCCTGTTTAAATCGCGTTCCCCGGCACTCCTCACAGACCAACTCCACATCCGCCAGAAACTGCATCTCCACCGTCACCGTCCCGTCCCCCTGGCAGACCTCGCACCGCCCGCCCGGGATGTTGAACGAGAAATGCCCCGGCGTGTACCCCCGCCGATTACTGTCCGGCGTGCTCGCAAACAGCTCCCGCATAATGTCGAACGCCTTCACATACGTCACCGGGTTCGACCGCGGCGTCCGCCCAATCGGGCTCTGGTCCACCAGCACAATCTGGTTCAGCAGATGGGCCCGCTCCACGCTCTTCCATACCTGTCGCTCGGCCCCGGCAAACTCCTCCGTCTCCTCTTTCGCCGTCTTCCGCGGCCCTTGCCGTTCCAACTCCTTCGTCAGCGCCTTAAACGCCACATCGTGTACCAGGGAACTCTTGCCCGACCCGCTGACCCCCGTCACCACCACCAGCATGTTCAGCGGTATCTCCAAGTCCACGTTCCGCAGGTTGTTCGCCCGCGCGCCGCGCACCGCCACCATCTTCTTCAGGTTCACCGCCCGCCGTGCCACTCGCTGCGCCGTAGCCATCTCCCCGTTCAGGTACTTGCCCGTCAGCGACTCCCCGCCATTGGCCATCAACTTCGCAAACGACCCCTCAAACGTCACCTTCCCGCCGTGCTCGCCCGCCCCCGGCCCCAGGTCCACAATATGGTCCGCCGCCCGCATCACGTCCGGGTCGTGCTCCACCACCAGCACCGTGTTGCCCAAATCCCGCAGCTCATGCAGAATCTTGATCAGCCGCTCCGTATCCCGGGAATGCAGCCCAATCGACGGTTCGTCCAGCACGTAACAAGCGCCCACCAGCCTCGAACCCAAGCACGTCGCCAACT
>JBBRIO010000677.1:0-2083 GCA_038220855.1 Bryobacterales bacterium
AGCCGAAGCGCGTCCACGTCTCGGCATCATGAAGGTCGACATCGAGCGGATCGCCTTTGCTGTCGATCAGCGGAGTCGCCACTTTTGGCGGCATCAATTGATAGATCGCCGGCATATGCGCGATGACGCGCGCGGCGAGGGTGGTGTTCGACATGCCGACCGGATTGCCGTTGAGGGCCGCATCGAGGGAGAAGATGCTGCCGAGATTCGGAGTCGCGACCACCACGAGTTGAGCGATGCGACGCGCGCCTGCCCAGGTGACGGGTCCGCCGGGTTCCGCGTCACCGTAGCGAAGGTAGTAGCGGGCGACCAGACCGCCCATGCTGTGTCCGACGATGTTGAAGCGCGCGTCCTTGTCGCCCCGCGCATCGGCAAGCGCATCGAGGTATTCGCCGAGACGCTTCGCCGACTCCACGATGTCGCGGCGCCAGTCGTAGGTGAAGACATGGAACACCGCACCCGGCTTTTTGTTCGTGCGTTCGTTACGCTGGAATCCGGCTTCCTGAAGGAGGCCGAGGAGATCCGCGTATTCGGTGAAGCCGAAGAGCCGCGGAATCACCGCATCGACGCCGATGAGCCCGAAAGGCTTGAGCGCATCGCGGCTTGCCGTCAGAGGAAGCACGGGTGGCAGGCGAAGATCGTGGTGGCCGAAGACGTTCCCGACGTTGAGCCAGGCTTCGCTTCCATCTGGACGTTCCAGGCGGCTGCCCAGAATGCCAGGCAGGATGACGGTCGCGGGAAGATCCGGGTTCTCGCGCGATTAGCGCAACAGGCGCGAGCTGAAGCGACGGCCCGGCCTCAGCGCCTCATAGAGGAGAGAGCCCGCCACTCCGGCGATAAGACCGCCTGCGAAGTGAAACAGCGTTCGCGACGAGCGGTCGGCCACCAGCAAATTCTAAGCGTGTCCCGCTCGTCCCCGGTCGGCTCAAGACGTCGCCCCACGAGACTCCACCTGGAGCGCGTCAATGTCCTCCACCAGCCGCTCCATCTCGAACGCGCTGGTTCCGTTGTAGATCCCACGGATGCGCCGCTGAGCGTCCACCAGAAGGACCTTCTCCGTATGGAGAAGTTTGCTTCCCTCCTCGCTGCCGAGTGGGCGCGTGTCGTCCGCGAAGTACGAGTCATGCAACACGCTCTTGATCTGGCTCAATTCGCCGGTGGCGAGCCGCCAGATGGCGGGATTGATCCCTCGCCGCCGCCCGAACTGATTCAGAACTGAGGGCGTATCGGTCAGGGGAGTGACAGTGTACGAGACCATCATCACGCCCGCGCGTGAACGGAGCGCCTTCTGCACTGGCTTGAGTCGCTCGACCAGCGTCGGACACAGGCTTGGACATTCCGCGAACAAAAAGCTCGCCACGTGGATCCTGCCATCGAGATCGCGCTCGGTGAACGCCACGTTGTTCTGGTCGACGAGATGAAACGGTTCGATACGGTGATCGACCGCTGACCAACGCGGAGTGAAGTCGCGGGAGTCATAGAAGGGAAGACTTGATGGCCGCACCGCAGGCACGCGACTCGAACGCGCGAAGCCGAGGCCGGCGACGCTGAGCGCCACCGCAACGAGAATGACGACGTGCTTCGTTTTCACATCGTCCCTTTCACGGGCAGGCACGGTCGTGAGTTCGTGAGACCGTAGTGTCGTCCATTGCGCACCTCGAAGTTGAGGAACAATTCGCCGCGATCCGTCCAGGCCTGCTGAACTGCGACTTCATGACCGTCGACGTAGTGACGAAGCTCGGCCAGCCGACCATTGGCGTGCCACGACCGGTAGACACCGTCGATCACGTCCCCGGTGTAGAGAGCTTCCACGCGACGTCGTCCGTCTGGCCAGAAGGAGACGAAGCGGCCGACCTTGCGCCCATCGCGGTAGGCGGTCTGACTCAATAAGGATCCGTTGTCAGCAAAAAGCTGGACGATCCGATCCGGCTGAAACGCAATGACATTGCCGCCCTGGGCCGCAGCTGCGAGGGCGATGAAGGAGAGAGTCGCCAAGCGCAACATGACTAACTCGCGGTTCCAGGCTGCCCGCGGAAGCAACCGGCGATGTAAGGCGGCGTGGCAACGATGTGATAGTGATAGA
>JBBRIO010000678.1:0-2062 GCA_038220855.1 Bryobacterales bacterium
AAACCGCCTCGACTGGCGCCAAAACACCGGCATCACTTACGTCTATAAAGGCGTCGCCGAACGGGCCCGCCACGGCGTCGACCGCGAAGTCGGCTACGAGTTACTCCCCATCTATCACCACTGGTGGGCCCGCGCGAGTCAGGAAGCCCAGGAAGGCGAACGACTGTTCAGTGCGTTCTTCAATTACGTCCCCATCGGCAACCGGCCCCGCATGCGCTACCCCAACGTCGCCGGTTCGTTTTTCGGCGTCAAACACAGCCGCGACAAAGCCAAGCCCTTCTGGGGCTGGCACGACGTCGCCACCCAACGCAAGAAAATCCTCGCCACCGGCCAGTGGGCCGTCGACCCTGCTTATTCCACCGCCCAGAATCTCCGCTTCCCCGCCGACCGTCCCATGTCCGCCGAATACATCTTCAACCCCTACCTCGCCGGTCCCGGCGAAGTCCCTCCGTTCGTCCCCATCTCCAGAAATTTCGGCGGCGAAACCCCAACCCTCACTGTTTCCCAACCCGCCGTGCGCTCCGGAACTTGCGCCGTCGAAGTCGCCGTTGACGGCACCGTAGTCTGGCAACTCGCCGGCGATCGCTCCGATTACCAGGTCCTCGCCGGCGCCCCCCCACGCGAACTCAGCCAATCCTGCACCGCCCCCGTCCCCTCCGGCCCGAAAATCCGCTACCGGTTGGAGAAGAAAGCTGGCCGCGGCGATGTCATCGTCCTCAACCCCGACGCCGGCCGCATCGAAATCAGAGACTCCGCCCGCGGCGCCGCAACCTATCGCTTCACCGTGCATTGGACCGTCGAAGACTAACTCTGATAGAATCCCCCCTATGGCCGTTTGGACCAGTACTGACGAGGTCGTAGCCCGTTTCGTCGATCGCCCCGACGAGGAATCCTTCGCCGAAGTCTTCCGCGCGATGGCCCCCCAACTCGTCGTCTATTTCCGCGCCCGCGGCTGCGAAGCCGGCGTCGCCGAAGATCTCACGCAGGAAGTCATGCTCGCCACTTTCCGCAAAGTCGGCAGCCTCCGCGATGGAAACCTCTTCCGCCCCTGGCTCTTCCGCATCGCCAAAAACGAACTCCTCCAATACGTCCGCCAACAAGGCCGCCGGCCCGAAGTCACGGCCCTCCCCCCCGAACTCAGCGCCGGAGCCTGGAACCCCTTCGACGGCCTCCGCCTCGGCGAATGGCTCGATTGCCTCTCCCCCGAAGATCGCGAGTTGATGTTACTCCGCTACGTCGATGGCTTCGCCTACCATGAAATCGCCGAGTTACTCGAAATCCCCATGGGAACCGTACAATGGCGCGTCTTCCGCCTGAAGAAGCAACTCGCGGAGCACTTCGCATGAACTGGGACCAGGCATTAGCGCAAGAAGGCTCCCGCTGGCGCGAAGCCGCCCTGCGCCAGGTCGATACCGAACGCCTCCTCCAGGGAACCATGCGTCGACTCGAGCGAGACGGCTTGACTCCCACCGAGGCCATGGCCCTCATGAGCCATCTCCTCGAACCCCTCTGCGGCAAAGGCGCTGCGGAATCAACCATGACCGCCGCCTCCCGCCGCTGCGGCGGCCTTTCCGCCCGCAATTGGCGAACCTTCGTCGCCTGCCTAAGCGAACTCATCAGCTCCTTTTGCGGTGCCGCCGCCGGCCGCTTGGTTGACCAGGCGGGCCTCTCCCTGGAGCTTGCCTAGATGGTCGAATGGGGCGAGTTCATCAAGTTAATGGCCTACGTCGCCGCGCTCGCCTACTGCTGCCGCATTCGAGCCGACCACCCCCGTCCCGCCCGTATGCGCCAAGCCTGGACCTGGCTCGCCGTCAGCTCCGGCCTCTCCATTCTCCGCCACGCCTATGAGTTAGTCGGCTACCTGGCCGACTGGGAATTAGATCGGATGAGCTGGCGCCAAATTCTCATCGTCCTCGCTCTCCTCGCCCTCACCTGGGGCTTGGTCGAATTGGCTGCCGCCTTTCGCGCCGTTGGCTTTGGCCTTCATTGGCGGCGTCTCGATTGGTTCTGGCTTGCCGCCATCGTCGTCCTCGCCGTGCCCGTCGTCGTCCATCGCCATCGG
>JBBRIO010000679.1:0-2047 GCA_038220855.1 Bryobacterales bacterium
GGCTCCCCCGAGCATCTGGGCTAACTCCGCAACCTCTTCGACGTCGGAAGCGGCATAGCGCCGCACGCGGTCCGGATCGGTTTGATAGACGGTGTAGATGCGGTCGCCGGGGATGTTCTCGCGGTCAGTTTTGGCGATACCCAAGTGGCGCGCAACTTCCTTGAGCCCATGGCCCGGCAGGTCGCGCGCAGCGAAGTCGTAACGCAGCACGGCGTCCAAGGTATCGATCAATTCCCGCCCCGGCACGACGAAGCGAACGCGCCGCCGTCCCGGCCGCTGGCGCAGCCCGGGCGCCCCGATGCGCCCGAGCGCCAGGGGCACGCGCAAGACACCCGCGCGATGGTCGAGAAAAGGCAGATCGAAGCCTTGCAGGTTGTGATTCTCAATCACGTCGGGATCAGCGGCTTGCACCTTGGCTACGAGGCGCCGGATCAAGTCCGCTTCGTCGGGGCCTTCGAGGAGCTCGGTGTGGCCGTCGGGATCGCGCACGGCGATGAGGAAGATGCGGCTGTCTTCGGGGGAGAGTCCGGTGGTTTCGAGGTCGAACTGCAGGCGGCGCAGATGGCGGTAGGAGAGCTGGCGAAAGTAGGTGCGTCCGGTGGCAACGAGGTACTGTTCTTCGGGGGCGAGGGAGAGGACGGACTCCTGGCCGAGTTCGCGGAGATGCCGCACGCCGCGGGCGCGACAGATGGCCGCGGCCAAGGCGGTGCCGTCTTCGGCGGAGAGAAAGTATCGGAGAGCGCCGGGGCCATCGAGTTCCCGATAGGCGAGGCCCGGCAGATCGTCAACCCGGTCGAGCAGGAGCCAGGGCCGGAAACGGACCTCTTCCCGCACGACCGCGGCCGTGGTGGGATGGCGTCGCCAAACGACGGCGCGACCGTTCGCTTCCGCCCAAACCGAGACGATACCCGGCGTGGGATCCCAACCCCAGAGCCACTCTTCGTTCACGGCCTTCATTGCGGAAAGGTTCGGTAGACGGCCCTTTCGAAGGCGCGGAGGGTGGAGACAGCGGCGGGATCGAGGAACGGTTGAAACTGCATAAGCAGAACGGCGCAAAGCTGGCGGACGGGGTCGATCCAGAAGAAGGCATTGTTCGAGCCGGCCCAGGCGAGGCTGCCGGCCGAGCGGCCGCCGGGGTAGGCAACCGGATTCAGCAGGAAGCCGAAGGTGAACTTATCGTGGGCGTGAGGATCCGGGTTCAGGCGAAGGTTGGCGGTGACGGTGGGGTAGGAGGTGGGAAGCTCGGGCACGTCGAGAGAGCCAATTTGGTTGACGGCCATCTGACGGAGCGATACGGGTTGGAGGACGGACGAAGGGGCGGAGCCGAGGATGAACTGGAGGAACTTGGCGTAGTCCGGCGCGGTGGAGTAAAGGCCGCCTCCGCCGGTGAAGACCTTCGCCGGGGGGACGGGGCGCCGGGGGTCCGGGCGGAGGAGGCCATTGCGCTGGCGGCGTTGGTTGGTTACGAACCGGGGGAACTTGGCGCGGGGCAGAAGGTAGCTTGTATCCTTCATTCCGAGCGGCGCGAAGATGTGGCGTTGGAAGTATTCTTCGAGGTTGAGTCCACTAATGGTTTCAACCAAACGGCCGGCCCAATCGACGCTGGTGCCGTAGGTCCAACCGGTGCCGGGATCGAAGCGCAGAGGGAGGACGCCGACGGGGGCGGGTTTGGATTGACGGTACTTGGCCAGCAGGGGGTCCCAGGTGGTGTAGGCGAAGCCGGCGGTATGGGTGAGCAGATGGCGGAGAGTGATCTTGGTTGCGGCGGGACGGAGGACGGAGAGCGATTCCAGGACAGGGAGCTGGGCGAGTTCGGGAAACCGATTCTCGACGGGTTCATCGAGCGAGAGTTTGCCTTGTTCGACGAGTTGCAGGGTGGCGACGGTGGTGACGGCTTTGGTGAGCGAGGCGACGGAGAAGATCGCGTTGAGGGGGACGCCGACGGCGCCGGAGTAAAGGACTTTCGTGGGGGAGGCGACGACGGCGGTGACGGCCGGGACGCTGAATTTGCGCAGGGCCTGGGTGATGGCGAGGTGCTGAGCGAAGA
>JBBRIO010000680.1:0-1979 GCA_038220855.1 Bryobacterales bacterium
AACGTTCAGGAGCTGACGACACAGGTGTCGCGGCCGTCGGTCGACGCGATTCAGGAATTCAAAGTGGTCACCAGCCCGTACTCCGCCGAATACGGCCGGTCGCCGGGCGCGGCGGTCAGCGTGTCGACCAAGTCCGGCACCAACGACATCCACGGCACGCTTTACGACTTCTTCCGCAATGAGTCGATGGACACCATCGACTTCTTCTCGAAGCGCGCCGGGCAGCCGCGGCCCACGAACGATCAGAACCAGTTCGGCGGCAACCTTGGCGGTCCGATCATCAAGGACAAGGCGTTCTTCTTCGTTGACTACGAGGGAACCCGCATCACCCGCGGCGTCACCCGTCTCACCAGCGTCCCGACCGCGACCCAGCGTTCCGGCAACCTCGGCGGCACGGTGCGCGATCCCCTCACCGGCCAGCCGTTCCCCGGCGGCGTGATTCCCGCCGATCGTATCGATCCTGTCGCAGCCGCGATCCTCGGCTTGGTTCCGCTTCCGAACCAGGCTGGAGCCAACAACTTCTTCCGTCAGGGCGACCTCATCGACAACTCTGACCGGGTCCTTGGGCGCCTCGACTACAAGGCGGGTCAGAACGATTCGCTCTTCGCACGCTACATCTATTCCAACCGCGACCGACAGATCCCCGGCGCCTTCGGCGGCGTCATCGACGGCACGGGCACGTCCGGCTTCGGAAATCAGAAGATCAAGACCAACGCGATGGTCTTCGGCTGGACCCACATCCTTTCGCCCAGCATGGTGAACGAGTTCCGCTTCTCCTGGTCGAAGTCCGACTCCGATGCCGTGCACCAGGCGTTCGGATTGAGCGCCCCGGCCGCAGCCACCATTCCCGGCACCGTCACTAACCCGGTGGTCGCAGGCGGTTTCCCCGGCATCACCATCGATGGTTACTTCGGCGGCTCGGGCCTTGGCCGTCTCGGCTCGCCTGACTTCCTTCCGAAGTTCCAGCACACGAATCAGTTCGAGTTCGTCGAGAGCCTGTCGTGGCTCAAGGGCAACCACGCGTTCAAGGCGGGTGCCGACATCATCGCTCCGATGAAGAACCAGTACTACGACGTTCCGGCCGGCCGTGGCGCGATCCGATTCCGCAACAGCTTCACCGGCAATGCCCTCGGAGACTTTCTCCTAGGCTACGCAGCCGACTTCCAGCTCTCCAATGTCCTGGTGGTTGATCAGCGCCACTGGGCGTCGATGTTCTATGTCCAGGACGACTGGAAGGTGAACTCAAAGCTCTCGCTCAATTTGGGCCTGCGCTATGACTTCATCACCCCGGCACTCGAAGCGGCCAACAACCAGACGAACTTCAATCCTGCGGGGAGCGGTAGCCTGGTGTTCGCCAAGGACGGCTCCCTCGAGGATCGCGGCCTGGTGAAGGCAGACAAGAACAATTTCGCGCCCCGCGTCGGCGTTGTCTACACGCTCAACGATAAGACGGTTCTTCGTGGAGGCTTCGGCATCTTCTACAACCTCTTCGACCGCGTCGGCTCGGAAGACCAGCTCGCACTGAATCTGCCCGGCCTCAACAACACGTCGATCACGCAGACGTCGGGTTCACCGGTATTCATCCTTAAGAACGGCATGCCGGTGGCGCAGTTCCTGACCGCTCCGAATCTTGATCCTGCGGCGGGTCAGTTGAAGTCCAAGCGTATCCGCGCAGTGAACACCAACGCGCCCAAGACGACGGTCACCCAGATGAGCGTTGGGTTCCAGCGTGAGCTGATGACGGGCGTCGTTCTCACCGCCGACTTCGTTCACACGAAGGGCACCAACCTCGCTTCCCTCATCAACCTCAACCAGCCCCTTCCGAACGCTGATGGCAACAACGCCCGCGGTGCTCTCCCGTACCCAAACTTCGGGTTCATCGAATGGCGCGCGCAGGACGGCGAATCTTCGTACAACGGCGTCGACCTCGGCGTCGAGCGTCGCTTCAGGAGCGGTTACAGCTTTGGCGTCGCCTACAC
>JBBRIO010000681.1:0-1953 GCA_038220855.1 Bryobacterales bacterium
CGAGACACTCCTTCAGTACCGAATCGATTCGCATCGGTCCACCTTGGTCGCCAAACACAGCGATGAAGAAGGCAACCCACCACCGGAGCTTGTGATCGCTGCCATTCTCAAACGCTTTGAGACGCGCCTGCGCGAAACCGCCAGGATCGTGGATTGCCGTCCGATCCACGTCCCCTATCGCCAGACCTCAGGCAAGGTCGTGCAGACGGTGCTCGGAAGACATGGCGAAGGCGCCAAGGTGGCCCGCCTTCGCGCCTACACGGCCGAGCAGACCACGTCTGCCTACGACGCCGCGCAGTTCAACCTTCGTGACACAGGCCTACGCCTGGGCCGCGGGGTGTTCCGGCCGCTGCTCAGCGCCGATGTCGCGAAACTCGGTCGATTTCTTCCTCGCACCGAAGCCAATACCTCGCGTCGCGAGTTAGAGAAGTGGCGCGGACAGAATCTTGAAGCAGGGTTCGAATCAGTGGCGAAGCAGGGCCAGGTGGTGGTGTCGTTCGAAGCGACCGTCTATCGACCCTACTTCCTCGTGCGCGCCATCCTGGATAGAGGGGATGAGACGTTGCTCTTCGACGGAGGCTTCGGCACCATCGCCGGCTACATCAAGGACGACGAACGGGATCGGTTCACCCGCGGCAAGGACGCGGATCCGCTCGGTACGCAGAAGGCGTCGTTCCGAAGCGTGAATGTGGTGGCGGCTCGCTGTCCGAACTGCGGCGCCGACCCGAAACTCGCCGAGAACGCGGTGATCTCCGTATGCGAGAACTGCCACGCAGGCGTCGCTCCTTCCGCGTCGGGCCTGTGCCTGGTCAACTACGAACGTGAGGAAGGGGTAGTCCCGACCCACGACACGCACTTCCTGCCTTTCTGGCGTCTACCTGTCGAGATTCGAGTCGCAGGCATCGCGCCGATCCGGACGCTGGACGCCTACGTGAAAGTGCTGTTCCCGCAGGCATCCCCAGCCGGCTTTACGCCCCAGGGAGATTCGATCTACGTTCCGGCCTGGCGCCTGCTGACCACCCGGGCGGGTGACGAGGCCTATTCACGGCTCGCGCAAGCGCTTCATGTGAAGCCATGGAATTGGACATCCGATCGGATCGGACTCGACGTACGACCGCGCTTCGTTCCCGCATCCGTTTCAGAGGCCGAAGCCCGGGAGCTCGGTCGGGCCAGCCTGTTTGCCTTCCATAGCAAGGCCTCGGCGGCGCGGCTCAACACTCTGATGCTGAAGCGATTCCTTTTCGACGCCCAGGTATCGTTTGGCGCGGCCACCATCGCGGTGCTCGGCTTCACCCCAAATCAACGCACGTACGCGAGACCGGACATGAGCGTCCCGGCTCTGCTGGTCGATGGTGGCCCAACCCTCGCCGCGCAACGAGTCTCTGTTCAGGCCGCTGCGGCAGAGTTCATCGCGTCGCAGAAACGGCCGTCGATTTCCGCCCGCATCAAGACCTCTCGCTTCAGCCCGCCGCAGGAATAGCGCGATCAGTTCGAATTGATCGAGATGAAGATCAGGACAACGATGATGACCGCGAGTGCTGCGAAGAAAATCTTCACCCACGAAAGCGGATGGTCGCCGGCAATCTTGCCCGTGTAGCCGTTCACAACCACCTGGAACGGTTTGCCGCCGTAGAGATAGGTCAGGAGCCAAAGCGGCGCCAGCACATGCTTGAAGGTCTGGGCCGAGTACTGCTGCTGCGTCTGGAGATTGCGCTGGGTGTCGCCTGGGACCTGCTCTGAACAGAGCGCTTCCGTCATGCGCTGCATCTCGGCGAGCGACGTTTGGGACGCGGTCCTCAGATCGACTTGATAGCGCTCCACCACGAATCCGGCGAGATAGCCGGGGTCGTAGGGAACTGATTCCTTGGTCGGGAAGGGCTCGACTTCGCGAAGAAGCTTCGGATGAACGCCCTTCGATCCGCAGATCAGTTCGTCGTCGTAGAAGTGCTCAAG
>JBBRIO010000682.1:0-1921 GCA_038220855.1 Bryobacterales bacterium
GGCCGGCATGTACGGCGTCGACTGGTTCCACGAGTTCCAGATCTACGCGGGCAAAGGCTACGGCGTCTTCTTCCCCAACCCGCGCGGCTCCACCGGCTACGGCGAAGAGTTCGCCCGCGGCATCAAAGACAACTGGGGCAAAATGGACTACGTTGACGTCATCGCCGGCCTCGACGAAGCCATCAAACGCAACCCCTGGATCGACCCCAACCGCCTCGGCGTCACCGGCGGCAGCTACGGCGGCTTCCTCACCAACTGGATCGTCGGCCACACCAACCGCTTCAAAGCCGCCGTCACCCTCCGCAGTATCTCCAACTTCATCAGCGACGAAGGCACCCGCGATGGCGCCTACGGCCACGACGAAGACTTCGGCGGCATCCTCTTCGACCACTTCGATACTTACTGGGAAGCCTCTCCTCTCAAATACGCCAAGAACGTCAAAACGCCCACCCTCGTCCTCCACTCCGACAACGACCTCCGCGTCCCCCTCGAACAGGGCGAGCAGTGGTTCCGCGCCCTCCAGCACTACGGCGTCACCTCCGAATTCGTCGTCTTCCCCCGCGAAAACCACAACCTCACCCGCGCCGGCGAACCCAATCATCTGGTCGAAAGCCTCAACTGGCAGCTCAAGTGGTTCAACCGCTTCATCCCCGCCGGCCAGTGGATCGAACTTTTCAACGGCAAAAACCTCGACGGCTGGGTCGTCAAAATCGCCGGCCACGAACTCGGCGACAACTACGGCGACACCTTCCGGGTCAAGGACGGCGTCATCCAAGTCTCCTACGACAAGTACAAAGAGTTCGGCACCCGCTTCTCCCATCTCTTCTACAAGCAGCCCTTCTCCCGCTACCGCCTCGCTCTCGAATATCGCCTCACCGGCCAGCAAATGAAGGACGGCCCCAGCTACGCCCGCCTTAACAGCGGCGTCATGATCCACTCCCAATCCCCCGAGTCGATCCTCAAGGATCAGGACTGGCCCATCTCCGTCGAAGCCCAATTCCTCAGCAACGACGGCGGCCTGAACCGCCCGACGATGAACGTCTGCACCCCCGGCACCGAGATCTTCATGAAGGGCGCCATGGTCAAGGCCCACTGCACAAACTCCACCTCTCGCATCCTCCGCGGCGCCGACTGGGTCCACGTCGAAGTCGAGGTACTCGGCTCGGAAAAGGTCCGCCACTTCCTAGATGGCGAACTCGTCCTCGAGTACGAAAAGCCACAAATCGGCGGAGGCGTCGCCAACCGCTTCAACCCCGCCGTGAAGATCGACGGCAAGCTCCTCAGCGAAGGCTACATCGGCCTCCAGTCCGAAAGCCACCCCGTAGAGTTCCGCAATATCCGCCTCCTTCCCCTCCCCTAGGGCCGCCATGTTGCTCACCCATCCTGTTCCGCCCGCCCTCGCCGGCCAAGTCGATCTGCTCTGGTACAGCCAGAGCTATGCCGCGCCGCACGCCTGGGAACGGGTGCTCCCCAGCGGCAGTAGTCAGTTGGTCATCGAACTCGCCGAGGGCTCCGCACCGCCCGAATTCGAACGCCTCCGCACGGAGGTCATCGAAATCGAAACCACCCGCCTGAGCAACGTGATGGGCGTAGTGATGCGCCCCGGCAGCAATCTCTTCTCCCCCGACGTCGAACTCCACCAGCTCCGCGAGCACCTCCAGGAAGCCCCCAGCGCGACCGCTAATTCGCCCTCCTCATCGCCGACCTCGAACAACGCAATCGCGCCCTGCCCCTCCATCCCGCTGTCGCCTGCGCCCTCGCCGGGGGCACCGCCGCGGATACCGGCTTCAGCCGCCGCTGGCTCTCCCAGCGTTTCAAAGAGCAAATCGGCGTCTCCCCTAAAGCCTACGCCCGCCTCCTGCGCTTCCAGCGCGTCGTCCAACAAGTCGCCGCCGGCCAACGCATCGAATGGGCCGACGTC
>JBBRIO010000683.1:0-1915 GCA_038220855.1 Bryobacterales bacterium
GTTAGCGAAGCCTTCCAAGTAAAGGACCGCTTGGCCGCTCATCTTGACACGGTCACCGGCCTGTTCGACGGTCAAGTCTCCCCGGCGGGCGGAGATCTGGCGGGCGGTCATCTGCGTTTTCGCGAGCCGTTCAGCCCAGTAGGGCGTTAAGGTGCAGTGGGCGGAGCCAGTGACCGGATCTTCGTCGACGCCGAGGGCTGGAGCGAAAAAGCGGGAGACGAAGTCGCAATCGTCGCCGGGGGCGGTGACAATGACAGCCAGGTGCGACAGGCCCGAAAAGGCCCTCATGTCGGGCTTCAGCGCGGCCACTTCGGCTTCCGAGGCGAAGACACAGAACAGGTCGCGCGCTGCGAGAACGGCCTGCGGAGCGAGGCCCAGTGCGGCCGTGATGGCGTCCGAAGCCGGAACCGGCAGCGGCGGCCGGGAAGGGAAGTCGAGCGTGTAGAGATCGCCGTTACGAGTGACCGTCAGCGGCCCGCTGCGAGAATAGAAGATGACCGAGTCGCCGGCGAGGCCGAGGCACTCAAAGAGCACATAAGCGGCAGCCAGGGTGGCGTGGCCGCAGAGATCGATTTCGACCGTGGGCGTGAACCAGCGGAGGCGATAGCCGTCGGCTTCTTTAACAAAATACGCCGTTTCCGCGAGGTTGTTCTCGATGGCGATCGATAGAAGCAGCGAGTCCGGAAGCCAGCTTTGGAGCGGGCAAATGGCGGCGGGGTTTCCGCCGAACAGACGCGAGGTAAACGCGTCCACTTGGTAAAGGGGTAACCGCATTGGTTATTGTATTCTGATGCGGCCGCGCTCGTTAAGAACGAGTTCGTCGAAGATCGCGAGGACTTGTTTGCGATAGTCGTAAAGCTGGCGCAGATTGTCGCGGAAGTTGCCTTCGTACTGATTGCCATTGGTCCACTTTTTGTGGAGCAGCACGGGGACGTCGATGTCCCGGCGCAGCGAATCGATGGAATGGCCGCGGAGGAAAAGACCGTAGAACAGGGCGGCCTCACGCCGGGGAGCAAGAGGATCGGAGAGATCTTTGTTCGGCGCCGAGAGCCGGGTTCCGACTTGTGGAAAGGTACTCACGAAAAGAAGAGTATAAACTCCCGGAGCCTCGGGCATCAACAAGAATCTTTCACCAGCCGATGAGTCTTGATTCGATGCGCCGGACCCGTCGGGTTTTGGCCTGTTTGCGATAGGTGCGGAGGAGGAGGACCACGACGCAAAATGTCGCTATCACTACATAGACGTTGAAGAATGCGTTCGGGTGCATGTTTCTGTTATCGACGCCCGGCGGGAGAACATTAGCCACTAGGGGAAGACTCTTAGTACTCTGATCGGCTATGATTCAGTCATGAAAATTTACTTTGGTTTATTGACGATGGCCGGTTTGGCGGCGGCAGAGACGTGGACGGGGACGGTGGTGGACGTGATGTGCAAGGGGAAGGACCTGGCTTCGCATACCCGGGAGTGCGCGGTGAACTGCGCCAAGGGCGGGTACGGTTTGGTGCTGGCCGACGGCAAGTTTGTGAAATTTGACGAGGGCGGCAACGCGCGGACTTTGGGGCAGTTGAAGAAGCTGAACCGGGAGAAGGACTTGAAGGCGAAGGTGACCGGGGAGTTGACCGGCGACGTGATCAAGGTGCAGCAGGTGGAGTTCCAGTAAGCCGTTTTTGGAGCGAGACCCAGAGCGGGAAGATCGGCGGGTTTTCGAGCCAGCGGATCATCCAATCGATTTTTATTTGACGGGCGGCGGGATTCGGGTCGCGGCGCAGCGCAAGTTTGGCGTGCGTTTTGGCTTCGAGGACGAGCGCGCGGGCGGGTGCTGGATTTTGATCGTAGGCGGCGCCGAGAGCGGAGAGGGTGCGGGCGAGATGGTCGAGGGAGTCTTGCCGGACCCCTTCGACGAGGGCATCAAGGG
>JBBRIO010000684.1:0-1846 GCA_038220855.1 Bryobacterales bacterium
CCGCACTTCACGCGGTAAAAACGAAGCTCGGCGGCTGCGCGTCTCCGGACGCGCACCCGCGATCATCTACGGCACCGGCAAAGATCCCGTCGCCTGTGCCATTAGTCCGAAGGAAGTGAGCAAGATTCTCCTCTCTTCCACCGGTCATAACTCCATCTTCGACGTTACCGTCGATGGTGGTGCGCCCGAGCCCGTCATGATTGTCGACTGGTTGTTCGATCCCGTTACCAATGCCATGTTGCACATCGACATGCAGCGGATCGACCTCGCCAAGCGCGTCTTAGTCAAAGTCAAAGTGCACGTGCACGGCGAACCGAAGGGTGTTAAACAGCAGGGCGGTATTCTCGAAATTGTCGCTCGCGAAGTGCAGATCGAGTGCCTCCCCGACGATATTCCAGCCGATTTCAGCCTCGCTCTCCAGGACCTCGAAATCAATCAGGCCATTCGCGCCCAGGACTTGGTGATGATTGGTTCGATGAAACTGGCCGTCGCGCCGGAAACGATCATCGTTCATATCGTCTCGCCGAAGATCGACCCCGAAGCCGCTGCCGCCGCCGCCGAGCCCGAAGTAATCAAGAAGGGTAAGAAAGAAGAAAAGCCCGCTGCCAAAACGGCCGCCAAAACGGCTGCTCCCGCCGCCGACGCTAAGGCCAAGAAAAAGTAATTCTCCATGCTGATCGTTGGCTTGGGCAATCCCGGCGAGGAGTACGACAACACGTACCACAACCTGGGATTCCTGGCCATCGATCGGCTTGCCGCCGCTCACGGCATCCGCGTGACGCGGGCCGAAGGCAAGGCGGTGACTGGAGTCGGGCGAATCGCTGGCATCGATATCGTGCTCGCGAAACCCCAAACCTACATGAATTTGAGTGGCGGCTCCGTTAAAGAGCTGCTGGCGAAATACACGCTTCCAGTCGATCGGTTGTTGTTGATCTACGATGAACTCGCCCTCGACTGGGGCTCGATGCGGATTCGGCCGAAAGGCTCAGCGGGCGGACACAACGGTGTTAGCTCGATCATCCGCAGCGTGGGAACAGAAGAAATTGCACGGATTCGACTGGGCATTCGTCCGGAACGGCCCGTGAAAGAAATGAAGTCATACGTGCTCGCCAAAATCCGGCGGGCACAGCTAGAAACGTTGGACCCGCTGCTCGACGAAGTTGTCACGGCAGTGGAATCCATCATCACCGAGGGCGTCGAAAAGGCCATGGCGCGTTTCAATGCGCGTCGCGCTCCCGGTGCCAAAGAGGAAACATGAGGACTTACGAAGAACTCTTTATCGTCAACGCCAACGCGACCGAAGAAGAACAGGACGCGATTGTCGAGATGCTCCGGGGTGTAATCACCACCGGCGGCGGAACTCTCGACAAGGTGGAAAAGTGGGGTATACGCAAGCTGGCCTACCGGGTGAACCGGCAGACCGAAGGCGTCTACATTCTGCTCGAATTCTCAACCGAAAGCGCCGAGACGGCCAAAGAAGTAGAACGCCGTCTGCGTGTGACCGATGCCGTTATCAAGTTCATCACCGTGCGGATGGACGAGAGAATGCGTCGCGTCGAGAAGCGGAAGAAGCGTCGTGAGAAACGCGCCGCGCGGAAGCCGCAAATCGCTGCCCCGCTCGCGCCAGCCGCTCCGGGCGTTCGCCCGGAGATGCCGGGTGCTCCCGATATGCCGATGCCCGCCGCGCCGCTCCCGTTAGAGGAAGCGCCGGTAACTGCCGAAGCCGCCGTTGAACCGGCAGCTGAGAACTAACGAGTAGGAGAATACGACTATGGCAGAAACCAAGAGTGGAGGCCGCCCGATTGCGGCCAGCCAGCGTCCGACCGGTGGCGACAAAGCCCTGGCC
>JBBRIO010000685.1:0-1808 GCA_038220855.1 Bryobacterales bacterium
TCGACGAAGTACTGATGTATGCCGGCGAGAAGGCGAAGGACCCCGTGACGGGACAGCAGTTCCGCGAGCAGTTCCTCAACTTCCTCCAGTCGCTCACGCAAGCCGTCTCGAAGGTGAATACGGCGTCGCTGATCGTGTCGCTGCTCGCCAGCGACCCGAAGCGCGACGACGCCTTCGGCCGCCAGCTGTTGTCGGACATGGCAAACATCATGGGACGGAAGGAAGACGAGCCCTTCATGCCGGTCGGCAAGGATGACGTCGCCGAGATCCTGCGCCGCCGTCTGCTGGACCCGGAGACGACCAAGGACCCGAACACCTTCAAGCCGAATGTGCAGGCGGTGGTGAAGGCGCTCTCGGCGCTGGATCCCGAGTTCGCGAAGACGCCGAAACAGCGTGATGAGCGCGAAAAGCAGTACCTGGCCAGCTTCCCCTTTGATCCTGCGATGATGGATGTGTTTTACACTCGCTGGACCAGTGGCCTGCCGCTGTTCCAGCGCACTCGTGGCGTTCTTCGCACGTTCGCGGTGGCGCTGCGCGACGCGGAATCCTGGGACACCGCGCCGCTGGCCGGGTCTTCGATCCTGCTGGCGAAGCAGGGTGATGGTAAGCTTTCCTCCGCGCTTGGAGATTTGGCCGGAGTGGCGCGCCTTGATTGCGTCGATGGTCACCCGATGGATTGGGTGGCCATCCTGCAGGGTGAGTTGGGTTTTGCGCGGCAGGCCCAGGAGCAGCTGACGGCTCTCGCCAACCGCGAGGTCGAGCAGGCGGTTATCGGCACTTTCCTGCACTCCCAGCCGCAGGGGCCAAACAACGCCCGAATCACGGATCTGTACGCCTTGGCGGGAGGGGCGAAGCCGGACCGCATCGCCCTGGAGAAGGGCATCCAGGCGTGGGCGGAGCGCTCCTGGTTCCTGGACGAGGTGCACCTCGAGAGCGCTGAGAAGCGGCTCGACGGTAGCCGAGGCTTGCCGAAGACCTGGCGTTTGGGCTTCCAGCCAAATCTGAAGCAGATGCACGACGAAGCGAAGGTCAACCGCGTTCCCAAGACGGCGGTGGACGACATGCTTCTCGAAGAGATCAAGGCCGCCAAATGGCTCGATTCCGGCGCGACTGCTTTGGGCGCGAAGGTGCACAAGCTGCCGACAGGCCCGGATCAGGTGCCGAGCGATGGTGAGTTCCGTTATGTGGTGCTCGGACCCAACGCTCAGTCTGAATCTGGCAAGCCCTCGGCCATGGCGGTTCGCTTATGCGAGGAGGTGACGGGACCGCAAAATCCGCGTGCGGCGAAGAATGCCATCGTCATCGCGGCACCGGACCGCAGCGGCCTGACGATCGCCCATGAGAAGGTCAGGGACCACCTGGCGTGGGTCGAGGTGAAGGGCCTGCTCTCCGGCCAGACCGTTGACCCGGTTCGGACATCGAAGCTGGACAGCGAAGTGACCGGCTCGAAGAAGGACATCAGTGGTGCGGTCCGCCAGGCCTACTGCATCGTCGTCACGCGTGGTGTCGATGACGTGGTGCACGCCTTCAAGGTGACGGTGGATACCAACAAGCCGCTGTTCCAGACCATCAAGGAAGATCCAAAGTCCCGCATCACCGATCTGCCGCTGACGCCCGATGCGATCCTGCCCGGCTCGACCAGCGGATTCGATCTCTGGCGTGAGGATGAGGATCGGCGGCGCGTGAAGACCATCGTCGGCGCCTTTGCGGAGCGCCCGAAGCTACCGAAGATGCTGCGGCGCAAGGATCTGCTGGACACGGTCTCCAATGGCTGTGTGCAGGGCCTGTACGTGCTGTCGTTGCCGCGG
>JBBRIO010000686.1:0-1787 GCA_038220855.1 Bryobacterales bacterium
CTTTGCCGGTCGACTGACTCCGCCGGTTACCACCGGCGGCTCGCCAAGACCGACGCCCAAGCGAGCGGCGAGTGGTAAACCGCCGAGTCTTTGCCGGTCGACTGACTCCGCCGGTTACCACCGGCGGCTCGCCAAGACCGACGGCTCGCCAAGACCGGCTGATCGCCGAGAGATGGTACTTCGGACGTCACCCTTCTATTGGTGTACTGAAGGAAACCCCACTCGGAGAGAGACGCGATGAGCACGCCGACCTACGACGCGATCATTTTGGGCGCCGGCCACAACGGACTGGTGACGGCGGCCTACCTCGCCAAGGCCGGCCGCAAGGTGCTCGTATTGGAACGGCGCGAACTGGTCGGCGGCTGCTGTGTGACGGAGGAGGTCTGGCCGGGGTTTCGCGTCTCGACCGCGGCCTACGTCAACAGCCTGTTGCGGCCGGAAATCATCCGGGACTTGAACCTCGCCAAGCACGGCTTCGAAATGATCCCTAGGTCGCCATCGAGCTTCACGCCGTTCCCCGACGGGCGTTCGCTGATGATGGGGCCGGACAAGGAGTTGACGCACCGCGAAATCGCCAAGTTCAGCAAGAAGGACGAGGATGCCTATCCGAAGTACGAGGCGATGCTGACCCGCGTCGCGGACTTCCTCGAACCATTGCTCGTGCAGACGCCGCCCGATCCGTGGGGCGGACCGATGGACATGCTGCGTCTCGGCCGCATCGGCTGGAACTTCCGCAAGCTCGGCCGCGCCGTCGGGGCCGAGGCGATCGAAATTCTCACCGGCGCCGCCAAGCCGATTCTGGACCGCTGGTTCGAGTCGGACGAACTCAAGGCGACGATCGCCACCGATGCGGTGATCGGTGCCTTCGCCGCGCCCAGTATGCCCGGCACGGCTTACGTGCTGTTCCACCACGTCATGGGCGAGTGCAACGGCGTCCGCGGAGTCTGGGGTTACGTGAAGGGTGGCATGGGCAAAATCAGCGACAGCATCGCCGCCGCGGCCAAAGGCTATGGGGCCGAGATCCGTGTGAACGCACCCGTCGTCAAGATCCTGGTGAAAAACAACAAGGCGATCGGCGTGGCGCTGGCGGACGGCACCGAACTCCACGCAAAACAGGTCGCCTCGTGCGCGGACGCCAACGTCACCTTCAACAAACTGGTGGAGCCCAACGAACTGCCCGAAGACTTCCGCGCCGCCATCAACCACATCGATTATGCGAGTGCCACGGTGAAGATCAACGTTGCGCTCGACCGGCCGCCGAACTTCCGCGCACTGCCGAACACCGGGGCCACAGGCATCGGTCCGCAGCACCACGGGACGATGCACATTTGCCCGACGATGGACTACATCGAAGCCGCCTACAACGACGCCAAGTTCGGCCGCTGCTCCGCCAACCCGATGCTGGAATGCACGATGGCCACCGCCTTGGACGACAGTCTGGCGCCCGCGGGCAAGCACATCCTCAGCATGTTCGTCCAGTACGGACCGTACGCACTGAAGGGCACGACGTGGGAGGCGGAGAAGGACAAGTTCGCGGATCGATGCTTCGACATTCTGGAGGAGTATGCCCCCGGCTTCAAAGCGAGCGTGCTGCACCGGATGGTCATCCCGCCGCCGGAGATGGAACGGCTCTGGGGCATCACCGGCGGCAACATCATGCAGGGGACGATGTCGCTATCCAGCATGTTCAGCCTGCGCCCGGCTGCCGGTTTCGCCAACTACAAGACCCCCATCGGCGGCCTGTTCCTCTGCGGCGCCGCCGCCCATCCCGGCGGCGGCGTCATGGG
>JBBRIO010000687.1:0-1779 GCA_038220855.1 Bryobacterales bacterium
GATGGCTTCCACCGCCACCTTGGCTTTCAAGGTCGGCGAGTGAGTCTTGCGTGTTCGAGGCATTGATTCTCCTTCATTTTCACTGCCCTCATACACTTAAGCAATCCCCAATCTCATGTCTAGTTTTCGGGGTCCACCACATCCTCGCCGCGGACGGAGGCGGTGAGAGCGGAAAGCTTCTGGCGCTGGCCGGATTCGGGGAGGCGGGGGTGGCCGTCGGGCAACGGCTAAGCGAAGGCGCTGAAGGCAAAACAGCAGACGAGGGCGGGGCGGAGAAAAGGCATGGCACTTCCGGCGAGGTGAGGAGTACCTCGCTCCATTATCATATCGAAAACGTGACGACTTAGTTTTTCGAGGGCGGTTTAATGTCGAGCGGGGGATAGTAATCGGTCGTCGATTTCTGGAACTTCTCCATCCATCGTTTGCCCGCGTCCGACGAGAAGCTCCAATCCTGTCGATGATAGTTCCAGCTTTCGGGATTGAGTTGTTGGGCGCGTTGAAACCACTTTTGGGCGAGGTCGGGTTGGCCCTTTTGGCGGAGGGCGACGGCTAGTTTGAAGGATGCTTCGGCCTCGGTTTCGGCGGGGCTCCGCTCCTTCACGCGGCGCTGGTACTCTTCGTCGGAAAGCACGAACTCGCTCTTGGGGCCTTTGGCGACCCAGTCGCGCAGGGCTGCGACGTAGGCGTCTCCCTGAGTACGAATCACCTTGCCCCCAATCTTGAGTTCCTGATTCTTCGGGGCCGCGGTTTCGGCGGGGCGGACGATCCGGCCTTGTTCGTCGATCCAGACTCCGGCCGGGACGTTGGTTAGTTGATAGGCGGAGCTGATGGTGTGAGCGGTGTCGATGAGCGTTGTGTAAGTGGCCTTGGCGGCGTCGTACCACTTACCAGCGGCGGCTTCCCCGCCCGTGTCCTGCGCGGCGGCGACGAGTTCAAAGCCTTGGGGTTTCAGTTCCTGATAGATGGTCTGCCAGCCTGGCAGATCGAGGCGGCACCCTCACCAGGAGGCCCAACTGAGCAGCAGAATCTTGTGGCCGCGGAAGTCGGTGAGTCGGACGGGTTTGCCCTGACGGTCGGCCACGGCAAAGTCCGGGGCGACGCGGGATTGCAGAAAGCTTGCGCGGAGCACGGGCATTTCGCCGAAGCTCCAGAGGCTGCCTTCCTGGACAAAGGATTGGCGAACTTTGCGGGCGAAGCCGGTGAGGTTGATCCAGTTCCCTCGCTTCAATTGTTTGGGCAAGGGGATGCAGATGTCGGCGCGACAGGCCCCTTGGGGCTTGACCTCGAAACCGTTGATCGACGGGAGCGAGGAGGAGGGGATCCAGAGGTCGCCGTTTTCGAGGCGGCTGCTGGGTAACGCAGTTTCGCGATCTTCGTAGAGGACGTTGACAGTTGCCGCCGGTGCGCCCCAGAGGATCGGGGTGGCCCAGAATAGTGCTCGGCGGTTGATCATATCGCCATTGTACCCCTTGTCATGGCAAAGCTACTCCGCAGAGAATTCCTCTTCACCACGGCCGCCGCGGCGGCTCTTCCGGCGGCAATTGGCAAGCCCAACATCGTTTTCGTTTTGATGGACGACATGGGCTACCCGGCGTCAATCGTCTCGCCAGCGAGGGCATGCGCTTCACCGACGCCTCCGTCACCCCGCAATGCTCGCTTACCGGCCAGTACACCGCCCGGACGAAGCAATTCCACGTCATCCCGCCGTACCAGTATCCCTACGCCCGCGTGCGTGAGGTGCCGCATCTGGCTAACCTCTCCCGTTCGACCTTCCTGCTT
>JBBRIO010000688.1:0-1756 GCA_038220855.1 Bryobacterales bacterium
TTGGCGGGTGACTTCTGGCGGTAACTTTCGGTGCCGTTGGCGGCGACGTAATGAAGCAGGGTAGCGCGGTGGACGGGAGGATCGAAACGGGTGATACGGGTAGAGCGAGCGTGGACTAAACCGGGATGCGCGTGAAGCAGCGATTGCAGGGTTACCAGGTCCCTCTCGACGATGGCGTCGACTGCGGCTTCGAAGGGATAGACGGCCGGGTCGCGAGGAGCGATGGCTGCGACAAAGGCGGAGATGGCTTTCCAATCGGCGAAGTCGTAGCTTTTGGCAAGGGCAGAGTGGGCTTCGTCCGGGGAGAAGTCCAGCGCCAGTGCTTGCGCCTCATAGTCGGCCAAGGGAGCAGTGAGCGGAAGCGGTGCGGGTTGCATTGCTAGCTGAATTTGAGCGCGAAAAGATCAGCGTCTTTCAGGCTGACGCGGAGGCGAACCGCCTGGCCGGACCAGGGGGCCAGGGAGTCGATCGTTTTCCATTGAACACGGCGCGTGGTTTGATCGCCGATGAGTTCGGTCGATTCGGCCAGGGGCGCGCCAGAGGGGGTTTCCAGGAAGAAGCGGATGCCGCCCGGCGCCGAGGTGGCGAAGTTGACTTCGAGTTGGGCGCCGGTGAAGGTGAAGGGTTTCGTAATCATTTGGCCGCCCGCGTATCCGGCGTGCAGGGAGGCGAAGCCGTCGAGCCGGAGGGTATATCGGCGAAGGTGGATGGAGGGCTGGCCGTAGTTACGGACGACGTAGAACGACAGTTGGTCAGGGCCGGTGGGGACGACGTTGAGGGCTGGGTAGTTTGAGCGCGAGACCCAGTTGGCAACGCCGAGGCCGGGGCGGAGGAAGGCTTCGAGAAATGTTCGATCGAATTGAGTGCCGCCTCGGGAGGAGAGCAGCACGGCGTCCGAACAATCTTTGAAGTAGCCAGGATCGACGTTGACGGCTCGGGCTTCGGCTTCCGAGAGGACTTGACGGCCAGGCAGGAAGCGGGCGCAGAGGGAAAGGTAGAGGTGCGGGGCGCGGAAGTAGGGGCTGGTTTGATTGGTGTAGAGATGTTCCGGCGGCGCGTCGCCAAACGAGATTTCGCCTTCGATTTTCCAGTCGAGGAAGTTGGGGCTGAGGGCGCGGGAAATCCAGCGATAGCTCGTCGCGCCGATTTTTTTGAACGTTCGGTAGTAGCAGACGTAGTGCTGTTCCGCCTCGGACCAAAAGGCGACGTTTTGCGAGTCGAAGGCACCCTGGGTGAGAACTGGTTCGGAGCGGAGGGGGCTCCAATGGATGCCGTCGGGCCCGTGGAAGGCGACGAGGCCGCTTTTGCTCGTGCCCGCCATGCCTTTATAGCGACTGGCCGGGGAGACGCCGGGCCGGGTGTCGAGGAAGGGTGAGAAGTTGTGTTGGAGCGGCGGGGTATTGGCCAGGATGACGTTGTTCGTATCGGTGCCGCGAACCGAATGCAACTGGAGGTTGGGCCGATAGAAGGTGGTGCCGTCGGCAGACTCGGCGTAACAGTAGACCTCATCGCCGCGGCCATCGACTCCGGCGTTGGGGACGCCGCGGTAGTAGAGGCGGAATTTTCCCGCGTCGGGGATGACGGTCGCGTAGTTACAGAAGCGGCCCTCCCAGGGGCGGTCAAATTGGAAAGCCGGGCCGGCGTCGATGGGCTGGGCCAGGCGCAGTTCGGCACCGGCGAGGGAGTGGATGAGGTATTGGTCGACGAAGAGTTCGCGGCGGGAATGGAGGGGGAGGGGCGTGGTGGCCGAAGGGAG
>JBBRIO010000689.1:0-1713 GCA_038220855.1 Bryobacterales bacterium
CCGACGCCGTAATCGCGCCGGTGGCTCAACATCGGGCACCATCGTGGTATTCTTGGCGTTAGTCGCCATCGAAGCCCGCAACAACCGCTGCGCCTCCGCCGACCCGCTCCGCAACTCCGTTTCAACCTCTGACCGCTCCGGCTCCTCCAACAGTCCCAAAGCATACAATTCGTACAAACTGTCTCGATTCGTTTCGCTCATACGAGTGCCGGCTCCTCTAACTCTTCCCGTAGAGTCCGCAACGCCGTCCTCACCCAAGTCTTCACGGTCCCCAACGGCTGCCGCAGTTTCTCCGCCATCTCCGTCTGCGACAATCCCTCAAAGTACGCCAACTCAATCACCGTTCTCTGGTTTTCGTTCAACTTCCTAAACGCCTCTTTCAACTGTTTCGCCCGCTCTGCGTTCATAATCGCCGACTCCATATCGACGAACAACGCCGGCGACTCCGTCCCCGTCAACTCAATCGCATTTTGCGTCATCCGGCCATCCACCGACCGTAAGTAATCAATCGCCCGGTTCCGCGCCACCGTCAGCACCCACGGCCCAATTGCGCCCCGCTGATGATCAAACCCCGCCATCCGGTTCCACACCCGCAGAAAGGTCTCCTGCGTCAAATCTTCCGCCACGCCCGCATTGCGGACCACCCGGAAAATCAACGCATAAGCCATCCGCCCATACTTATCGTAAAGTTCCCGCAACGCTTCCGGTTCCCGGGCCTTCAACCGCTCAGCTAAGGCGCGATCAGACTCGGAATCGAGCACCGCGAATAAGATCGGAAAAAAATACATGGTCCTATAATCTGTACGGATCTCGCGCCCAACTGGATTTAGTATAACTCTGGCTATACTGGGGACTTGACCTGGTACACGTGGCAGAACGGCACCCAACAGGGTCCGTTCGAAGAGCAACAAGTCAGGGATCTCGCCCTCGCCGGCACTCTCGGCCCCCTCGCCCTTGTCTGGCGCGAAGGGGCGGCGGGATGGTCCCCTCTCGCGGAACTACTGGCCCCCTCCGCTGCCGCCGCCGCCGTCACGCGGCCCTGCGCCCGCTGCTCCAACCGCTACCCGGAAAACCTTCTCGCCCCGTGGGGCGGCGTCGAAGTCTGCGCTTACTGCAAACCCCGCCATCTCGCCGAACTCCGCGAATCCGCCGCCTTTCTCCCTGGACAAGCCTCCTATGCCAACTGGGGCACCCGCTTCGCCGCCCGCATGATTGACGGCGTCATCCTCGCCATCGTCAATCTGATCGTCCAAGTCCCCATGCTCGTCAGCGTCGGGCTCGGCAAATCCACCGACTTCGAAAACGGCCGTTTCCTGTTCATCTACGCCGCCACCGTCCTCACCCAACTCGCCGTCCAAGGCATCTACGAAATCTGGTTCGTCTATCGCAAAGGCGGCACCCCCGGCAAGCTCATCCTGGAACTCCAAATTCTCGATTCCGACGGCAAACGTCTCTCGAAAGGCCGCGCCACCGGTCGATACTTCGCAACTTACATCACCGGCCTCACTCTCGGCCTCGGCTACCTCCTCCCGCTCTGGGATCCCGAAAAACGAACCCTCCACGACATGATCGCCGACACCAGGGTGGTGAAAAAATGACCGCCGCTCCACGCTGCTACGACTGCGGCCAACCCATCCCCCTCGAAGACTGGACCAGGCCCCCCCGGCGCTGGTGGGCATGGGCGCGCCCGGGGGGGGCGTGGGGCGGGCCCGC
>JBBRIO010000690.1:0-1705 GCA_038220855.1 Bryobacterales bacterium
TGTGCGTGCGGTCCACTTGGAAGCGGATCAGCTCGCGCATCGCCGCGGGTTGCGTGTGCCAAGTCTCGGGTGCGACGCCGAAGCGGACGCGGTCCTCCTTCGGCAAGTAGATGCGGCCATCAGCTTGGTCTCTGCTCACATCCTGCCAGAAGTTCGCCAATTGCAGGCCGGTGCAGATCGCATCGGACGGCTCCAGGCATTCGGATCGATGCGCTTCAAAGAGATGCAGCACCAGCCGGCCGACGGGGTTGGCGCTCCGGCGGCAGTAGTCCTCGAGTTGGGCGAAGCTGTCGTAATCCGTCACCACCTGATCCTGGCGGAACGCCGAGAGCAGGTCCGCGAAACGCTCCTTCGGAATGTCGAAGCGTCGGACGGTCTCCCTAAGGACGACCGTCACCGGGTGGCGCGGTTCACCGGCGTAGCACGCCTCCAACTCGGCGTTCCACCAGTCGAGCATCGCCGATGCCTCGCTGCCGGTTTCGTCCGCAAGGTCGTCCGCCCAGCGGCACCAGGCATAGACGGCGTGGAAATGGGGAACCAGCCTCCGCGGCAGCAACCACGAGACGACGGTGAAGTTCTCATAGTGCCGACGCGTCACGGATCCGCAATACGCCCGCGCCACGTCGAGGCCCACGGGCGGAGCCGATGGGCCGTAGCGGGCGAGTTCGGCCGCGAAGTTCCACGTTTGGACCACTATTTCTTCACTTCGATCCGGATCTGAGTCGAAAGGTTCAGCGGGATGCCGTCGTAGTCGAAGGTGACTTCGCCGAACATCGCCTGGAAGGGCTGGGCGTTGGGCTTGAGCTTGTAGCCGACTTCCAAGGTTCCGTCGTACTTTTTCGTTTCCTGATCCTTGAGAGCGACTTCGCCGGTCCATTTGCTGCCGCGGAAATCGCGGGTCTCCGAATCGGCGCGCCAGAGCGTAAGTGCTTTCACGGTACCGATCGGCTTGACCATCAGGAAATCGCCGCTCGCTTGGTACTCCCATGTCAGTTGCGGCATCGGCTTGTCGAAGATCTGCGAGCGGCAGAATGCGGCCAGCGTATTCACGGCCTTCATCGGCAACAGTTCCTTCTTGCCGTCGTCGCCGATGCCGCGGAGGTCGTGCCCGGCGTTCGGGACGTAGAGGAGGTGCTTGTCGCCGGCGAGGTCGTTCCAGTAGCTGTTGAGCGCGTCCTGCGGCCAATAGGGGTCGTTGGTGCCGTTGACGATGAGCTTGGGCAACGTGAGCTTGCCGCGGTACATCCACGGGTCGACCATCTGCCAAAGCTTCTTGGCGGCACCGGAGTCGGGAATGGGAACCAGGCCACGGCGGGTGTAGTCCGCGATCATCAGGCTCGGTTTACCGAAGGCTTCGACCTGATTGGTCATCTGCTTGGGGAAGTTCAGCGTGTCGATCACGAGCGGGGCGATGGCCTTCACGCGCGGGTCGCCGGAGGCCCCGGTCAACCAGCTCGTCCAGCCGCGCTTCGACGCCCCGGTGACGACGAACTGCTTCACCTCGAACTTCCAATCCTCCATCGCGTGGGCCTGAATCGCGTCCATCGCCTTCAACAGGCTCTTGACCATCGGGAAGAGGAGCGGCCACGTCGGGTCTTTCGTCTCCAGGTACTTCACGAACGTCTCGGCGATCAGCGCGTCTTCCTTCTTCCCGCCGAACAGCGGTTGATTCGGGACGCCGTAGAGGAACGCCACCGGCACGCCG
>JBBRIO010000691.1:0-1672 GCA_038220855.1 Bryobacterales bacterium
CGGAAGGAGTTCGCGGTACAGCTTTCTCTAGGCGCCACGGCCGGCCGACTGACACGTCAGGCGCTCGCCGAATCGCTGGTGTTGTGCGTCGCCGGCGGACTTCTGGGCATTGGTATCGCCACCGTTGTGGTTCAGGTGTTCGCCGCATTCGGTCCGACGAGCGCTCCACGACTCGACACCGTCGGGGTGAACTGGGCGGGCGTAACGCTGTCGCTCGGCGTCTCGGCTTTAGTCGCCATCGTCCTCAGCCTCTTCACTGCCGCGGGAAACCGTGGCGTCAGCATTGCACCAGCACTTCTCGAGTCCACGCGCGGGGGAACCGGCTCGCGCAGGCAGATGCGAGTGCGCCAGGCGCTCATCGTGACCGAGTTGGCGCTGACCCTGGTGCTGCTGGTTGGAGCGGGCCTTCTGACCAAGAGCTTCCGCGCGGTGATGGCGGTGAATCCCGGCTACCGAGTCGACAACGCGCTCATCGCCGAAGTCACCTATCCGTGGATCGATGGAGATCGTTCGCCGCAGATCCAATTCCAGGACACGCTGATGCAACGCGCCAGAGCACTTCCCGGCGTCACGAACGCCGCGATCATTAACACCTTCCCCCTCGGCGGTGGCTTCTACACGAATGGAACGTTCGTCGAAATGACGCGACCTGATGAGTTCGCGTCGTACGATCCGATCCGAAATTTACAGAAGGAAGAACGGCAGGCCCGCTCGGGCCAGGCTGAGTACCGGCTGGTCAGCGCTGGCTACTTCGAAACCATGGGAATCCCCCTCATCAAAGGCCGCTTCATCGACGAGAGCGACGCCACCAACGCACCGCAGTCGGCGGTGATCAGTCAGTCCCTCGCGAAGTTGAAATGGCCCGACCAGGATCCGCTTGGCCGTTACATCCAGTTCGGCAACATGGACGGGGACTTCCACGGCATGCGCATTGTCGGCGTGGTGGGCGACGTGCGCGAACTGTCGCCCGAAACCGTGGCCCAACCGATGCTCTACGCGGTGGCGCGGCAACGTCCGGTCAAGGCTTCGACGTTCTTTCTGGTCGTCCGCGGTCCCGAGCCAGGGTCGATCACGGAAAGCGTCCGCAAGATCGCGCAGCAGATCGATCCCGAAGTGCCGGTACGAATAAAGACAATGGAAGGCGTGCTTGACCAAGCACTCGGCAGTCGTCGCTTTAACCTCTGGCTCATCGGCGCCTTCAGCGTGGTCGCGTTTGCGCTAGCGGCGCTGGGCGTGTACGGACTCATTGCCTTCACGGTGGGACAACGCACGCGGGAGATCGGCATCCGTATGGTCCTCGGCGCGGAGAAGAGCGGCGTCATCGCCTGGATCATGGGAGGTGCCTTGAAGCTCGCCGGCATCGGTGTCGCGGTCGGCCTGGTGATCTCGTTGGGCCTCATGAATCTGATCGACGGGCTGCTCTACGGAGTTAAGGCGACCGATCCCGCAGTGCTGATCAGCGTCGTCGCGCTGACGCTGGTGACCGCCCTGGCCGCTAGCTTCATCCCGGCAAGAAGGGTCGTCGCAATCCCACCAAGCGAAAGCCTCCGCGACGTGTAGCCCTTCGACTCCCAAGCAAACAGACCGGGTCGCTCAGGGACCACCCTTCGACTCCTCACCTCGTCGGTGGCTGAGCGACTCAGTCCGTTGGGCAGAGGAGTCGAAGCCCAGG
>JBBRIO010000692.1:0-1671 GCA_038220855.1 Bryobacterales bacterium
TGGCCCGCAACGACGTCTCGCTGGTCTCCGGATTCTCGCAGGCCCAGCAGGAAGCCGAGGCCGCGTTCAAGGACGGTTCCGTTTATCTGGAGAAGTATCTCGAGCAGCCGCGGCACATCGAAGTCCAGGTGCTTGGCGACAAGCACGGCAACGTCGTCCACCTCTACGAACGCGATTGCAGCCTGCAGCGGCGGCACCAGAAGTTGGTCGAGGAATCCCCCGCGCCGAACCTGCCCGAGAAGGTCCGCGATGAAATCTGCACGTCCGCCGTGCGGCTGGTGAAGGCGGCGAACTACTACAGCGCCGGCACGGTCGAGTTCCTGGTGGATAAGAACAACAAGTTCTACTTCATCGAAGTGAACGCCCGCATTCAGGTCGAGCACCCGGTCACGGAATTGGTCACCGGCATCGACCTCATCAAGGAACAGATCCGCATCGCCGCCGGGGAAAAGCTCGGCTACTCGCAACGGGACATCGTGCAACGCGGTGCCGCCATCGAAGTTCGGGTCAACGCCGAAGACCCCTACAACGACTTCCGCCCGACCGCCGGCACCATCACCAAGTGGCACCCGCCCGGCGGCCCCGGCGTGCGACTCGATACCCACGTCGTCTCCGGTTATCGTGTCCCGCCGAACTACGACAGCATGGTGGCGAAACTGCTCGTCCATCGCCCGACCCGCGTCGAAGCCCTCGCAACCATGCGGCGTGCGTTGCGCGAGTTTACCGTCGAAGGGATCAGCACCACGATCCCGCTCCATCAGGAAATCTTCAACACCGCCGAATTCGTCGAAGGCACTGTGGACACGACCTTCATTGAACGCGTCCTGATGCCGACGCTGGGCAAACGGGGCACCTGATGAAACCAGGGCTGAAGCAGTTTCAGTTTCGTACGTGTGACCCTAAAAGGCCCTAAAAGGAGCCGCACACGAAGTAAGCGGTTGGTTTTTGACCACTGACTTCGTGCGCGGCTCATTAGAGTCGTAAGGCTTAAACCGAAACTGCTCTAAAACCCCTGGCTGTTCTCAGCGGCACGTACAGCACTGCGATCTCTTGAGACCGCAACGCGGTCACCGAACATAGCCAAGCCGCAGCCCGCCCGCCGCGGGGGCGGCGTGCCACCGGAATCACCAGCGCGAAGGCCGGCAGCAGCACACCCGGCGGAGCGGGTACGGCGGCGGTGGCGATCAGTTCCTGCGAGGCGTCGGCGTACCACGCATCGTTCAAGTGGACGAAGTTAACCGGGTCAGTGCCGATGGTCGAGATCAGCGTCAGAGTGGCTTCGTCCGGGTTGATGGCGTCGTAGAAGTTGATGTACCTCGCGCCGAAGACGGGTGCCACGCCTGCGATGACCTGATTCAGCCCGCGTACGGCTTCGTCCGCAACGCCGGCGATCGGCAGCGACGGGAATCCGTTGTACGGGTTGTGGTAGCCGATCGCTTATAGATCCGCGTTCGGGTGGCGGGCGCGGATGTCACCCAGGATGTTGATGTAATCGGTCTGGACCTGCCCGAGGATCTGCGTCACCAGTGCCCGTTGCTGGGCGGACGAGAGCAGCAGAAAGTTCGGGTCGGACGCGGCACCGTCGAGGTTGTTCTCACCGAATTGGACCGTGATGGTGCGGACGCTGCTGCCCGCCGCTGCCGGCGCGTTGCTGCGGTTGATGAACTCCTG
>JBBRIO010000693.1:0-1657 GCA_038220855.1 Bryobacterales bacterium
GCCTCGGCCCGCTGCTCCGGCCCATTCGGCACCCCGACCACCTGCCCCACCGATGGCTCGACCTGGTGCTCCAGCCATGCCCGCGCCACCGCCTCCGCGGCCTGCCCCGGGAGCTGCAAGTCGGCCGATGGCGCAGATTTCAAATCCGCAACGGCCGCTCGTCGGGCAGCCAACTGCTCGTCCTATCGTTCCGCCTCGGCCGGACATGGTTAACCGGCTCAATCAACTTCGTCAAGCGCCCGCCGCTCCGGGCGTGCCCCGTCCGGCACCGCCTCAGAATGCTCGACCCGGTGCTCCGTCACCCGGTCGGCCTCTGTATCAGGGCCCAAGTCGTACTGGCGGCCCAATGCCGCAGCGCCCGGCCGGCCCCGGAATGCCCACTGGCGGTCGTCCTGGTGGCCCGCCGATGGCGGGTCGCGGTCGGCCCATGCATCCGACCACCCCTGGTCGCATCGAGCCCACCGTTCCAGTTCCTACAACTGAAGCTGGGCGTCGCGACGCCGCTAAACGGGCCCGCGAGAAGCGTGAGGTTGAACCGCAGGAGGGTCTGCTCAAAACCCGTTATTCCCGGAAGTCGGAAACCCCGCTCCCGGCCATCAATAAAGACATCACGATTTCCGAAGGCCTTACCGTCAAAGAACTCGCCGACAAGCTCGGTATCAAGACGAACTTGGTCATTAAGAAACTCGTTGAAAAGAAGATCTTCGCCACTATCAACCAGACGCTCGATCTCAAGCTGGCTGAAACGGTTGCTCGCGAGTTCGGTGCTAGCACCAGCCACGTCTCCTACGAAGAGGAGAAAAGCTTCGAAGTCGAATTGGCCGAAAATCCGGCGGATCTTATTACGCGCGCTCCGGTCGTTACGATCATGGGTCACGTTGACCACGGCAAAACCTCGCTGCTCGATGCGATCCGATCGGCGCGAGTCGCTGATCGCGAAGCCGGCGGCATTACGCAGCACATCGGCGCATACCAAGTCGAAATCAACGGCAAGAAGATTGTCTTCATCGATACTCCTGGCCACGAAGCCTTCACCCGCATGCGTGCTCGCGGGGCTAAGGTCACTGACGTTGTCATCCTGGTTGTCGCCGCCGACGACGGGGTGATGCCGCAGACGATTGAAGCCATCGACCATGCCAAAGCGGCCGGCGTCCCGATCATTGTTGCCATGAACAAGATCGACAAGCCGGACTCCAACCCCGATCGCATTAAGCAGCAACTGATGGATCGCGGGCTGCACGCTGAAGATTGGGGCGGAGATACCGTCGTCGTGCCGGTTTCGGCAAAGCAGAAAACGAATTTGGACCTTTTGCTCGAGAACGTGCTTCTCGTGGCCGAAATCAAGAATCTCAAGGCGAATCCGACGCGTCCGGCCGTTGGCAACGTACTCGAAGCCAAACTCGACCGTGGCCGCGGCCCGGTCGCAACGGTTCTCGTTCAGAACGGTATCCTTCGCGTGGGCGACTTCTTCCTTTGCGGAGCGGTTTTCGGAAAAGTTCGTGCCATGTTTGACGACCAAGGCGCTCCGATTCGGGAAGCCCAGCCGTCGACGCCGGTCGAAGTTATCGGTCTCGATAGCTTGCCGGAAGTCGGTGATGCCTTCCAGGTCGTAATCGATACCGCCAAAGCCAAGCAGATCGTGGTTTATCGCGAAGCC
>JBBRIO010000694.1:0-1645 GCA_038220855.1 Bryobacterales bacterium
GAGGAATCGTTCCGCGGCGGGCTGTTCGTGGCGATGGCGGACGTGACCCGCAACGGCCGGGCCGATCTGATTCTCGGAACCGATGCGGGTCGCGTCGCCGTTCTGAAAGTCGTCGACGGCGTGACCGGCCGCGAACTCGGCGCCGTCGAGCCATTCGGCCGCAATGAATCGGGTGGCGTCCGCGTCGGTACGTTCGATGTGAATGCGGACGGCATCATGGACCTGATCGCCGCACCCGGCGCGGGCGTCGCAGGCTTGCCTGTGCGGATCTACAACGGCGCCAATTCCCGGCTGCTCCACGAGTTCGTGCCGTTTCAGGGCAATTTCGCGGGCGGCGTGTTCGTCGGAGGCAAGTGAGGAGCGACAAGTGACGTGCGGAAGCGTGCTCCCGTACGGATGTCGCTCGGCTCCTCGGCTTCCGCTTCGTGCGGCAGGGACGACCAACCCGGCCCCACATTCGCCGGGCCGAGTCCGACCTTGACCCCTTCGACGAAGAAGCGGTTCATTTCGTCCGTGTGAAACTGCACGCCGTTGTCGGTCGCCTTGAAGTCCTGCCGCAGGTAACTCAGGTGGAAGTCCCCGCCGACGACCTGCGTTCGCCGCGCCAGGCCGACGACTTCGGACCTCGTATAGGAGTGCATGAGCGCCACCCCGGATGCGGCGATGACCTTGAGCACCCGCGTGGGAACCGGATCGGTGCTGGGATAGAGCTTGCCGGCGACGATCGCGTAGACCTGCACACCGGGCGGGGCGCTCTCGATTAGTCCCGCCGGCACGAACAGTGGTGCCGCCACGCCGCCATCGACGTGATTCTCCTTGCGGAGCTTGCCGTCGATCTCCACCTCGATCGGCACCGGCGGAAACAGACCGGGCACGGAGGCGGAGGCGAGAATCACATCGTGAATCAGCTTCGCGGAATTCTCCCCGCCGCTGCACGCCATCGCGCCGATGTCCCACGTCACCATCTTGCGGCTGTCGAGGTTGGTGGTCGCCACGTAGAGCCGACGGCCCTTGCGGTGCTCCGCCGCGATGGCCGCAAGCACTTCCGGCGTCAGGTTGGCTTCGAGGATCGACCGCAGCGGGCCGAGGCGGGCCACCGATTCGCGGAAGGGAATGGTGACGATGGAGCGGATACTGAAGACGTCCTGGGCGCTGACCTCGGTGTAGAACTTCTTCAATTCGTAGTCGTAGGCCGGGCCGAGAAAGGCCATCGGCGCGATGAGTGCCCCGGTGCTGATCCCGGTGACGACGTCGAACTCCGGCCGGTTGTTGCTGCGGGACCAGCCGCTCAACACACCCGACGTGAACGCCCCGTAGGAACCGCCGCCGGAAAGGGCAAGAACATGCCGCGCGGGTCGCACCGGCTGGGGCACTTCGACGGAGATCATCGTCGTCTGCACGGCCGGCGGCACCGACGGCAACGCGCGCCGACGCAGCGTCGCCCAACTCGGCAGACAACCGCCGAGGAGCGGGATGAGACAGCACAGGAGTGGAACCGAGATTCGCCCCATGACGACGAGCTATACCGCAAGGCAATCGCCGGCGTCAAGAAGTCTTCGACCAGGATTTGCCTCGAGACGTAGGCAAGCCGACGGAAGTATCGTGCAGCCGAGACGGCCGCACCACAAATCCTCGGGTAAATGCT
>JBBRIO010000695.1:0-1586 GCA_038220855.1 Bryobacterales bacterium
AAAACGAATCGTGCGCCCGAGGAGTCGATTCGGGCATCCGGCGTCAGCATGACCCGCTTGAATCGCATTCCCGCCGAGCTTGCCCTTCGGTACAACGCTCGTGCCGCCACCGACATCACGGGCTTTAGTTTGATGGGCCACGCCCTCGGTATCGCGCGCGAGAGCAAGGTAGGCCTTGAAATCGAACTCTCAAGTCTCCCGCTTCTGCCGGGAGTGCTGGACCTTGCCGAGAGTAGCCAGTCCGCGGGCCTCAAATCCAACCGGCGTCAGTTCAGTCCGCTCGTCGACGCCTCACCTGACCAGGATCCGGCGCGCTCCATCCTCATTTTTGATCCACAAACGTCCGGCGGCTTGCTGCTTTGTCTTCCTCCGGACCGGGCGGAGCCCCTCCTTCTCGAACTGCGCGACGCCCGGCGGATTGGCCGAGTTACCGAGTCCCACCCCGGCAGAATCCGCCTGCTCGCGTGATATCCTGACCCCCATAGAGTCCTAAAGTACTGGGACCGTCCACGGGACGTCCGTAACGTTCTAAGAGCCCAACGAAACGGCGCGTCGCAATAGCGCCAGTTCTCCAAAGAGACCGCACTCCCAAAGCTTGAACGACATTCAGTCCGCAAGGCGCTACGCCCGAGCCATCATCGAAACGGCGACCGACACCGACACCGCCGCGGTGCGCGACGAACTTGCGGCGGTTGCGGCCGCATTCAAATCGAATCCCGCCCTGTTCGAGGCCCTCTCAAACCCTGCGGTTCCCGCCACCAACAAGAAGGCGATCTTCTCCGCCGTCTTTCAGGGGATGTCGGCTCCGCTGCCGCGGCTCTTCGAGATGCTCATCGACGGCTCACGGGTCGAGCTGACCGCGGAAATCGCGAGCCGCTACCGTGATGAATGGAACAGCCGCAACAACGTTCACTCGGCGAAGGTCGTTACGGCCCTTCCGCTGGATGCCGAAGCGACGCAGAAACTTCAGAAAGCCATTGAATTTGCTGTCTCCGGCGCGGTGGAGATGGAAACCCGCACTGATGCGTCCCTCGTCGGCGGCCTCAAGGTCGAAGTCGACGGGCATCTGTTTGATGGAACGGTGAGCGCCCGCCTCAAGGCACTTCGCCAGCACCTCCTCTAGGTTCGGATAGAACCGCAAAAGCCTTCTCTTAACCCCAGGAAAATCGAAGAAGCCCCAATGGAAATTCGAGCCGAAGAAATCACCAAAGTTCTGAAGCAGCAGTTGGCAGGATTCTCTGCCGGCACCGACACCGCCGAGATCGGCACCGTTCTCTCTGTCGGAGATGGCATCGCCCGCATCCACGGCCTGACGAACTGCATGGCCGGCGAGTTGCTCGATCTACCAAACGGTGTTCGCGGTCTGGCGCTGAACCTTGAGGAAGATTCGGTCGGCGCGGTTCTTCTCGGCGACTACACGCTGATCCGCGAAGGCGACGAAGTCCGTCGCACCGGGCGCATCATGTCGGTTCCCGTCGGTCCCGAGCTCGTGGGCCGGGTCGTTAACGCGATTGGCGAACCGATCGACGGCAAAGGCGCCATCCCGACCAAGCTCTTCGGCGAGGTTGAGGTCATCGCCCCTGGTG
>JBBRIO010000696.1:0-1522 GCA_038220855.1 Bryobacterales bacterium
GCGGGAACTCGACTTGCGCGGCAACAATCTTTCCGCGACGATGCTTGCCGAGGTCATGGCTTGGGCAGGCGACCGCTGCAGGGTCGTTGCGTAGAATGCCGGGATGGCTTCATTCTCCCTTGGATATCCTCGACATGGCCGTGAATCTGCCGCCGCACTATCACGAGGCCGACGCCCGCCACAAAAAGGCCAAGGCGCCGGAAGACAAGCTGGCGGCCCTCCGCGAAATGTGGGTGCTGCTGCCCAAGCACAAGGCCAGCGAGAAGGTCCAGATGGACCTGAAGTGCCGCATCAGCGAACTCGTCGACACCATCGAGGAAGCGAAATCCGGGCCGAAGAAAGCCGCACCCGGCACGTACAAAATCCCCAAGCAGGGCGCCGCTACGGTCGTCTTCCTCGGCCCGCCGAACTCCGGTAAGTCGACGCTGCTTTCCAAGCTGACCAAGGCGACGCCGGCGATCGCCCCCTACCCCTTCACCACGCGCGAGCCGATCCCCGGGATCATGGACCACGCGGAAGTCCGCATTCAACTCGTCGATCTGCCGCCGATCACGCCGGACCATTATGAAACCTTCGTCACCGACCTCACCCGCAGCGCCTCGGCCGCACTCCTGTTCCTAGACCTCGCCGACGACGACGGCCCTGCCGCAACCGTCTCCACCGTCGAACGACTGCGGGTCGCAAGACGAACCCTGGTGAAAGCCGCCACGGGTGATGACGACCCGACCACCTACGCCCTGCCCACGCTGATCGTCGCCACCAAAGCCGACGACGATGCCGCGGACATCCGGCTGGAATTCGCCAAAGATGCCCTGAGCTACGACCTGCCCATGCTGGTGGTGAGCGCCGAGAACGGCACCGGCATGGACGAATTGAAGCAGGCCATCTTCGACTTGTTGGGCGTCATGCGGATCTACACCAAGCTCCCCGGCAAGCCGGTTGAGTTGGTCAGCCCGTTCACCTGCCCCATCGGCTCTACGGTCGAAGAGTTCGCGCCGACTGTCCACACCGACTACGAAACGACGCTGAAAAGTGCCAAAGTCTGGGGGTCCGGTGCCTTCCCCGGTCAGGCTGTGGGCCGGGATCATATCCTGAAGGACAAGGATGTGGTCGAATTGCATTCGTAAGCTAGGAGATAAAGAATCCGCCGGTTACCACCGGCCAGGCGAGCGGCGGATGGTAATCCGCCGAGTCTCGCACCCGAGAAAGAATCCGCCGGTTACCACCGGCGGCTCGCCAAGAGAAGCCATGACTACAGACATCGAACAACCCGCCGCCCCGCCGCCTGCTCCACGTGTCGTGCTTGCGCGCTATGGAGTCATGCGTCTCATCGGTGCGTTCGAGACGCCGGCCCACTTCCTGTTCCGAAAACAAGAGGCGGCCTTCCTGCAAACCGAACGCGGCCTCGAAGCCGGGGAACTGCTTTGCCCGGCCACGCCGCAGGCCTTGAATGCGATCCCCGAGCCGAGCCGCGGCAAACTCGTCCGCCTGCCGGATGCCGGCGATCTGGTGAAGCTGAGAC
>JBBRIO010000697.1:0-1518 GCA_038220855.1 Bryobacterales bacterium
GATCCGACGGGTGATAATTCGGAAAGTAATACGCCGCCACGGTTATCTTCTTCGCCTGTCCCTCCCGCGACCCCGTCGCCCTCTCCGGTTTCGACGATCCCAAGCATCGGCAACCCGCCAATCCTGCCAATACAGCCACGATAACGACGACAACACTGATCATAAATCTCCCGGATCGATTGCTTCTTCCGACCATCAACTATTCCAGTCCAAGCCTCGGCACGATTACTTAGACAAGCTTCAGCCGCCGGTGCCTCACCCGCTACGCTGGTCAAAACCAATTGGTCAATCGCCTGCAATCGCTCGGCCCCGAGGTTACACTGAAACCGGCCAAGCGGCCAGTGTAGGAATTTGCAGAACAGTACAGTGCCGAAGGATAACAGATATGACATTCCTTCAAGTGATGACGCTGATCCCTCTTCTGGTTGCGTCCTTGGCGGCGACAACCGCGCCAAGTTCTCAGGCGGCAGGTGCCGCCGAAACTGCCAGGGACGTAGACGCCGCCAAACTGCCCGCACTGGTACTCTACGTCGCACCGGCCGGCAGCGATACCTGGACCGGCGCACTTGCCGAAACGAATGCGGGCCGCACCGATGGACCGTTCGCCACGCTCGAACGTGCCCGCGACGAACTCCGAAAGCGCCGCAAGTCCGGCGCGATCACCGACGGTGCCGCCGTGCTGGTTCGCGCCGGCACGTACGAACTGACCAAACCATTCCAACTCACAGCCACGGATTCGGGAACGGCGGCATCTCCCGTCATGTTCCGCGCCTTCCCGGGAGAGAAGCCGGTGCTGCTCGGCGGCAAACGCATCACCGGGTTCAAGCCGTTCAAAGATAATATCGTGCAGGTCGATGTGGCCGCACAGGGCGTCACGATCCGCGCACCGCTGGCGGAAAGCGTCATCGTGCTCGACAAAACGGAGCACGTCACCATCCGCGGCTTTACCGTCGAATGCTGCGAAGGCTCCGCTGTCCTGCTGCGTAACGCGAAAAACTGCCTGGTCGCCGCCTGCACCCTTCGCAACCTGGGCGGTCGCAGCGACTCCACCGCTGCCATCGAAATCAGCAACGGCGGTTCACACATACCCGGCGGCCGCGATCACACCATCGAAAACAATATCTTCGTCGACTGCGGCAAGCAGCAGATGGTCTGGTCCGGTTCGAAGCCTCCGAACACACTCGAACCGGGCATGCACAAAATGTACGAGCAGTACAAGGACAGCGAAGTCTACCGCGCGCACTACACGAAGTTCGCAGCCTTAAATCCCGAAATCGACGGGCCCATGGGCGGCACCCCCGAGCAAGTCCGCGAAGGTGTCCGCATCCACATCCAACGCCTCGCCAGCACCGGCGGCTACATCGCCTGCTCCAGCCACTCCATCATCGACCTCGTCCCGCCGGAAAACTACCTCGCGCTCTGCAAAGCCACGCAAGACTTCGGCATCACCCACACCCGCCAATAACCGCCCCCCATGCCCTCCACCGGCGTGCCCTTCCCCGGACAAAAGACCCCCCA
>JBBRIO010000698.1:0-1515 GCA_038220855.1 Bryobacterales bacterium
CTATCGCCTGCGCTGCGTGGAAGCCTGGTCGATGGTGATCCCGTGGCGCGGTATTCCGCTTGCCGACGTCATCAAACGCGCCGAGCCCCTGCCGAGCGCGAAGTTCGTGCAGTTCACCACGCTGCTCGACCGCAAACAGATGCCGGGACAAGACCTGGGTTCGATTCCCTGGCCCTATACGGAAGGCCTGCGTCTCGACGAAGCGAATCATCCTTTGACTCTGCTGGCGACCGGTCTGTATGGCAAGACGCTGCCCAATCAGAATGGCGCTCCGATCCGCCTGGTAGTGCCGTGGAAGTACGGATTCAAGAGCATCAAGTCGATCGTCAAGATGACCTTCACCGACAAGATGCCGAAGACCGCGTGGAACGAGCTTGCGCCGAATGAATATGGCTTCTACTCGAACGTGAATCCAGCGGTGGATCACCCGCGCTGGAGTCAGGCCAAGGAACGCCGCATCGGAGAGTTCCTGCGCCGGGCCACCCTGCCGTTCAACGGCTATGGCGACCAGGTGGCGTCTCTGTACAACGGCCTGGACCTCCGTAAAAACTATTAATGGCTGAACCGCAAGGAGCCTTCGCGAAACTCCGCGCGTGGCGCGAGCCCAAAGGCTTCGGCGTCGTCCTGATCCTGCTGTCCCTCGTGCCGGCGATCTACGCGATCTACGGCGCTGCGTCCGACATCACCCGCGGCACGCGAATCCTCGGGTCGAATCCGGTCAAGGAAGCGGAGCACTTCCTGGGAGGCTGGACGCTGCGCTTCCTCGTGGCGACGCTCATGATCACGCCTCTGCGGCAGATCCTGAAGTGGAACTGGCTGGCCAAGCACCGCCGCACGCTGGGACTGTTCGCCTTCGGCTACGGCATCTTGCACTGGTTCGCGTACATCTTCCTCGACGTCCAGCTCGACTGGCAGGAGATTCTGGTCGATGTCACGAAGCGACCGTACATCCTTATCGGCTCGCTGGCTCTTCTTCTGATGGTTCCGCTGGCGCTGACGTCCACCAAGAAGATGATCGCGCGCCTGGGCGGCAAGCGGTGGAACCGGCTGCATAAGCTGGTTTATGTGACCGCGTTCCTGGGCGTGGTTCACTTCTGGATGTCGGTGAAGCTCGACGTATCCGAGCCGATGCTCTATGCGGCGACCTTTGCCGTGCTGTTTGCCTATCGCATCTGGAAGTGGCGACAGAGCGCTGCTGCCGCCTCCGTTCGCGTGTAGGTCGCCTTGGAGGGCGCTGCGGTCGTCAGGGCTGTGCGGGTGGTCTCCGGCCACCGGCGGGGGAGTTCGCGGCCCATCATTGTTGAGACCACCGAAGGCCGTCGCTTCGTGAAGTTGCGCGGCGCGTCGCAGGGGACCGGCGCACTGGTTGCGGAAATCATCGTCGCCACCCTCGCCGAAAGACTTGGACTGCGTGTGCCGAAGCGATCTCTCGTCGAGCTTCACGCGAACACCCCCACCGACGATCACGACGATGAATTGGCGGATCTCCTGAAGGCCAGCGTTGGCGTGAACCTC
>JBBRIO010000699.1:0-1514 GCA_038220855.1 Bryobacterales bacterium
AATTCGGCTCTCGGCCGGCATGCGCGACAGCGACGATCAGAATCTCGTCGTCCAGTTCCTCAAAAATCACGGCATAACGAAAGGTCCGGAGTAAGGCACGGCGATAGGGCCAGTTGTCCGGCATCGTTTCTAATCGGGAAAAACTCTGCGGACGATCCTGAATGGCTGCGAACGTCGCGCTCAAGTCTTCCAGAAATCGGCTACCTAGTGCTTCGTCACGGCTGGAAATTCGGGTTGTTGAATGTGCGGGAATCGGGGAGACTGTTTGGCACACAAGGAGGTGTGTCATGGCGAAGAAGTGGATTGTGCGATTGTCGGATGCGGAACGGGTCGAGTTGTCGTCGGTCGTGAAGACGCTGACGGGGACGAGCCAGAAGGTGAAGCGGGCGATGATTCTCTTGAAGGCGGACGCGGACGGGCCGGGCTGGACGGATGCAGCGATTGCGGAGGCGTTTTCGTGTCGGACGCGGACGATCGAAAAGTTGCGGCAGCGGTTGGTCGAGCGGGGTTTCGTCGAGGCCTTGCACGGGAAGGCGCGGGCCGCGCCGCCGGTGGCGAAGAAGCTTGATGGGGAGCAGGAGACGAAGGTGATCGCGCTGCGGTTGGGGTCGCCTCCGAAGGGATTCGCGAACTGGTCGCTGCGACTGTTGGCCCAGCAGGTGGTGGCGCTGGAGATCGTGCCGGCGATCAGTCACGAAACGGTGCGGCGGACGCTGAAAAAAACAGGATGACGAACCGTAAGATCGAATACTGGGTCATTCCTCCCGAGGCGGACGCCGAGTTTGTGGCCCACATGGAGTTGATCCTGGACACTCATGAAAAGCCGTACGATCCGGCGATTCCCGTGGTCAACATGGATGAGCAACCGGTCCAGTTATTGAAAGAAACCCGACAGCCGATTCCTGCCACGAAGACGCAGGCGAAGCGGGTGGATTACGAATACGAGCGCGCCGGAACCGCGAGCATTTTTCTGTTCACCGAACCGCTGGCCGGCTGGCGCGAAGTGACCGTCCGCGAGCGCCGCACCAAGATCGACTGGGCGGTGGAAGTCGCGCAGTTGCTGGAGGGCCGTTATGCCCGTTGCGCGAAGGTGATCCTCGTGTGCGACAATCTCAACACGCACACCATCGGGGCGTTCTATGAAGCGTTTGCGCCGGAACGGGCCCGATCCCTCGTCCGCCGCCTCGAAATCCGTCACACCCCCAAGCACGGCAGTTGGCTCAATATCGCCGAGAACGAACTGAGCAGCCTGACCCGGCAATGCGTAGCCGGACGCCGCTTCGGCGACATCGAGACGCTCCGACAAGAAACCGCCGCGTGGTCCACCGCCATCAACGCCACCCAACGCGGCGTCGACTGGCAAATGAAAGTCCAAGACGCCCGCGGCAAACTCAAGTCCGTTTACCCGAAAATCTTGACGTGACACAGCACTAGGTTCGAGGGGCACGCCGGTGAAACTGATGCTGGAAGGCAAGCCGGTCTTCCTGTGTTGCAAGGGGTGCCAGAACGACGCT
>JBBRIO010000700.1:0-1510 GCA_038220855.1 Bryobacterales bacterium
CGACAACGTCAAGGTGACCGTCAACCTGATGGACAACATGCCGGTCGCCATGGACGAAGGCCTCCGCTTCGCCATCCGCGAAGGCGGCCGCACCGTCGGGTCGGGCGTGGTGACGAAAATCCTCGCCGACAACGTCCCCGATACGACGAAGAAGAAGTGACATTCCGGACCACCGCCGGCGAGCACCCCGCTCGCCGGCGTCCGTTAGCACGCTACAGGTGCGTAGCTCAACTGGTAGAGCAGCGGTCTCCAAAACCGCAGGTTTCAGGTTCGATTCCTGACGCACCTGCTCCACGGATTGCACGGGCGGGTCGCATACGATGAGGGCCGGTGCCTATGGGCGCCGGCCCGATTCGGTATCGATGCCGGTTTCGCACAGAGTCTGGAAGAGGACGGGTATGGCCACCGCAGTTACGCCCAGCGTCGAATCCAAAGCGCCGAACGCAGGCCTCCAACTGCTAATCGCCAGTGCGATCGGCGCGGCGTTCGTCCTCGCGGGGATCGTCGTCGCGGCCTACGTCGTGCCGATGCTCTGGGCCGGTTCGACCACGATGGGTACGCCGATTTTCCGGCTCGTCTCCCAGTTCGTCGCTGCCGGGGCGATCATCGCCGTCGGGGCGGTCCTGGCCGGGGCGAACCCGCCCCGCGGCTATCGCGGCGGCGTTTTTCTAGTGACTGCGGCCGTCATCACGCTCTTCTTCGTCGTCCGAGCCGTCGGCACGAATACTGAAGGAACTGACTACGGCTTGCCCGTGACGCTCGTGACCCTCGGAGTTCTCGTGGGCGCTGCTTTCAAATTGCTGACCTCGCCCCGGGCCGAACGCTGGATGCTCGCCCTCGAAGAGCAAGGCTGGTTCCACTTGTATAACTACAAGAAAACCCAGGGCCTCAAGCTCCGCCGCTATACGCTCCTCGGCCTGCTGATCATCTTCGGGAGCGGCGTTTACACCTACGCCATCTCGAGCCGCTCGATCGTCGGCAGCGGCGATTGGAGCCTCTCGATCCCGTTCTGGGGCAAGTCGTTCGTCTTCCTCACCGAAGTCCAGTACGCGGTTCCCGTGATCCTGGCGGTCCTCACGGCATGGTTCGCTTGGCGGGTCGTGAACGTGCCGAACTTCGCGGACTTCCTCATCGCGACCGAAGCGGAAATGAACAAGGTCTCGTGGTCCACCCGGAAGCGGCTCACGCAAGATACCATCGTGGTGCTCGTGACCGTTGCGCTGCTCACGATGTTCCTTTTGGTCGTGGACCTGTTCTGGGGCTGGCTGCTGAGTCGGGAATTGGTCGGGGTGCTGCCGCCCAAGTCGAAGACTCCGGCCGGGGTGGTGGCCGACCCGCTCGCCGGCAAAGACATCGACTGGTGACCCGCGTTTCGCCGCCCTCTACTGGTACCGCCATGAACGCCGAAGATCCGATCGCCGAGACCGAACCCGCCGAGGCGCCCGAGGCTGAGGCGGAGATTGAGGAGGAGGGTGAGGAAGCGAGCGAGACCGTTGCGGACGTGCCCGCG
>JBBRIO010000701.1:0-1503 GCA_038220855.1 Bryobacterales bacterium
CGGCCCGCAACCCCTTGCTCCTCAAGCGGTTCGAGCAGGAATTCAAAGCCGCCAGTCTCATCGACCATCCCCACGTCGTCAAAGCCATCGATTACTGCGGCCATGGGGCGTCCCCGTTCCTCGTCATGGAATTCGTGGACGGTCGTTCGCTGGGGGCGCGCATCGAGGCCGATGGACCCATTGCCGAGGACGAGGCGATCCGGATCATCGGCCAGGTCTGCGAAGGGCTGCACCGCGCCCACAAGCAGGGTCTGATCCATCGCGACGTCAAGCCGGACAATATTCTCCTGACTCAGGAGAACCTCGCCAAGCTGACCGACTTGGGTCTGGTGAAGGACGTTGAAGGGGAAATGAACCTGACCAAGACCGGCCGCGGCTTGGGCACGCCGCACTTCATGGCGCCGGAACAGTTCCGCAACGCCAAAAATGCGGACGTCCGCTGCGATGTGTACAGCCTCGGCGCCACGCTCTACACGATGGTGACCGGCGAGATTCCCTTCGACAAAACGTCGCCGCTCGACTGTTGGTTGAAGAAGACCAAGAACGACTTCGATACGCCCAAGGCGCGGATGCCGGGGCTGAGCGAGCGGATCGACTGGGCCATCTGCCGGGCGATGCACCACGATGCGGCCAAGCGGCCCGCGAACTGCCGCGAATTCATGGAGGATGTCCTCGGGACCGGCTGGCGGACGATGCAACAGGGTTCGTCCGGCAACGTCACGGTCGGGGCGAAGTCGAACGGCCGAGCCGTTCCCGGACTGCCGATGAACACCGAGCCGCCGATATCGCCGACGGACGATATCTGGTACATGGTCTACAAGGATGCCGAGGCCCGTACCCATACGGTGAAAGGCAGCACGCGGAGCATCCGCAAGAACCTCCTGACCGGCGCCTTGGGCAACCTGGCGTCGATCATCGTTTCGCGCACGAAAACCGGTCAGTTTCAGCCGCTCGGCACCATTCCCGAGTTTCGAGACCTGGCGCTTCGGGCCGGACTCGACGCGGCACCGACCGCACCGAAGACCCCGAACAAACGCTCGCCCGCCGTCTTCGACACCCCGGCCGGCGGCAAGACGCCGACCATTCCCAGCGGCGCCTCGCAGCCGGCCGGCCCGATCGCACCGCCGGCCGCAGACGACGCACTAACGGAACAGTACGACATTCAACCGTTGCTTGTGAAGCCGAAAGCGGGCAACGCGAAGGTGTTCCCGCCGCAGCCGGTCGTGCCGACGCGATCCCGCATGACCTCGCCGATGGAGAGCCAGCGCGAACGCATCGCCTGGTGGCCGTTCGCCATCCTCGGCCTCGTGCTGCTTTCGCTGATCGTGGTCGTGGTCGTGCTGTTGACGAAGTAGGTCGTCACCGAGCGACCGGCACCACATCGACCGCCACGCTCACCGCATGGTGGCTGCCGCCGAGGATCACGCCCTTCACCGGCGACACGTCTTCGTAGTCCCGCCCCCACGCCAGCAGCACGTGCCGGTCCGCGGGTATCTGATCGTT